>JBGSUK010000008.1:0-251196 GCA_041753455.1 Anaerolineae bacterium
GGCCTATCCTGAGCGTTTTCGAGGCGGGATGCCTAGCGTGAAGGGTGCGCCAACAGCGGTCTACATTAACCCGCCAAAGCAACCGGAAAATCTTGCTTAATCTTTTTCACGAACTTGTTTCAAAGTCCTTGACACATACCGCATAGATGATCCAAGGAGCGGGATCGAAATAATGTACCCCTGACGTCGGCGGAGTCGAGTTATAGCCAGAAGGCGCTTCGCCGGGTTCAATGTGGGGAGAAGTTAAAACCTCAAGGCCAATGCTTTTATCAGGGATACTCGGATCGTAACTAGATGCGCCACCACTTTGACTACTGATGATAAAGGCAGCAAAAATAGCAACAGCGGCAAGAATTACCCCGAGAACAATCAGAGTCTCAGGAAAAAAACGAGTACACCATAATTTGTTTTTGTCGGCTTTTGTCGGCTTTTTATGGGTCATCGCTTTTTTACTCATTCAATACCTCAACCCATTTCTTAAGGGCAAATGATTGAAAAGCTCAATTCAATGCCCTAACTGTACGCGCCTCAGTAGTTGGGCGTTGATAGCCACTACAATAGTGCTCAGCGACATAAAGACCGCGCCAATTGCAGGAGACAACAATATACCAATGGGTGCAAGCACCCCTGCCGCCAGTGGTAGAGCAATTATGTTGTAACCTGTGGCCCACAATAAGTTCTGAATCATCTTGCGATAGCTGGCCCGGCTGAGTTCAATGATTTTGACCACATCAAGCGGATTGCTTTGGATGAGGATGATACCTGCTGATTCAATAGCAACATCCGTGCCGCTGCCAATCGCAATTCCGATGTCGGCACGAGTGAGGGCAGGCGCATCGTTGACCCCATCACCGACCATAACGACCTTCTTGCCCTGTTGTTGGAACTCAGCCACTTTTTGATCTTTATGCTCTGGGAGAACTTCGGCAAAGTAGTGGTCGATGTTCAGTTCCGCAGCAACAGCTTTAGCAACCGCTTGACTATCGCCGGTAAGCATTGCGACCTCAATTCCCATTTGGTGGAGACGTTCAACTGCGATTTTGCTCTCAGGTCGGATGACATCGGCCAGTGCGAAAGCCGCTACTATGGCGGCCTCTTCCACCAAATAAACAACCGTTTGGCCTTTGCTGCCCGATTCATCCGTGAAACGTTGTAAATCTCCGGCGGGGTTGATATGCAGCATTTCTAATAAGCGTGGCCCACCAGCATAAAACGTTTTGCCCTTGTGGGTAGCGCGTATCCCTCGTCCCTTAAGGGCTTCAAAATTACTGACTTCCGGCAACCTAAGCTGGCGTTCTTCAGCCGCTTGGCGAATACTGCGGGCAACAATGTGTTCTGAATCGCCTTCAAGAGCAGCGGTGACAGCTAAGGCGTCATTTTCAGCCCATCCATCCACGGTTGCAATGCCTACTACGCCCTGCTCCCCTTTGGTTAAGGTGCCAGTTTTGTCGAAAATGATCACATCAACTTCACGGACGGCTTCGAATGCGAGGCGATCTCTGACCAAAACCCCGTTCCGGGCTGCAAGTGAGGTACTGATAGCGACCACCAAAGGTACAGCTAACCCCAGCGCGTGGGGACATGCGATGACCAACACTGTCACGACTCGCTCCAACACCTCAACCTCAAAACCAACGGCAATTAGCCAAGCAACAGCGGTTAATACGGCCACGGCTAACGCAATGTAGAAAAGCCAGCCCGCCGCTTTATCCGCTAACACTTGCGTGCGTGACTTACTTTGTTGGGCCTGCTCAACCAGCCGCATAATGCCCGCCAGCGTCGTCTGCTCCCCAATGGCATTGACACGTACCCGTAAGCTACCGTCGCCATTAATCGTGCCTGCAATGACTTTATCGCCAATTTGCTTAGAGACCGGCATAGATTCGCCTGTAATCATGGCCTCGTTGACATCCGATTTACCGTCTTCCACCACTCCATCAGCAGGGATACTTGCCCCCGGACGTACTAGCACCATATTACCGGTTTGAAGTTTGCTGACCGGAACAGTTTCTGTTTCCCCGGCAGCCGTGATTAGTTCGGCAGTATCAGGCATGAGTTTTGCCAATTCTTGCAAGGCGCCCGATGCCTGCCGGATACTCCGCATCTCTAGCCAGTGCCCTAGTAGCATAATGTCAATGAGTGTCGCCATTTCCCAGAAGAACCCACTCTCGGGGTCGAAAAACACTGCGGCGAGACTGTAAAAAAACGCAACGGAAATTGCTAGAGAAATCAGTAGCATCATACCGGGTTGTCGGTTTTTGATCTCTGGGAGAGCCATTTGCAGAAATGGAACACCTCCGTAGAGAAAGATGATAATGGAGAAGATAGGTGAGATTAACTCATCGCCCTTAAATTCTGATATGGAAAAACCAACCCATTCTTGAATCATGGGACTAAACAACAGCACCGGAATAGTCAAGGCCAGTGAAACCCAGAAACGATTCCTAAACATGGTTTCATGACCTGTGTGGTCAGCGTGGGCTCCGTGATCACCATGACTTGCAGAATGTCCCTGTCCCGGTATTTGTGTTCGCATGTCATGAGGTATATCATGCGAAGTCTGTAAGTCTGACTGCTGGTGATGTTCGTGTTCAGATGATTGCATTGGTATATTTTCCTTATGGAAGATCTGCGGTGCGCGTTCGGTCTAATTGGATGTTCAGATTTTCTTCGTTCCACCACGTTTTGATATAAGCCAAGATCAGCAGAATTTCCTCTGAATCGAGTTTGTCATAGAAAGCAGGCATGTCTCCGGCAATATTGCGCCCATACCAGACCGTCTCAAAATTAACTTGATCGGGATGATGCCAAGTATGTCCATCATTATTGTGCGGGGGTGCCATATTTGGCCCCAGTGGATCAGGCAATTGGCCCTCACCGTTGAGACCATGACAACTGGCACAATTCGCTTCATACAGATATTTCCCTCGGGTAAAATCATCGCCAGATGTTTGTTGAATAGGAAAAAAACTCAACACATTGTCTGGCGGAGTTGGGGCGACTGGACGTTCAATTGTGGGAATGGTCATCATGCCGGGAGGCGGATTTTGTGACTGTATTGATGAATTTTCATTGTTGTTGTTGGATTCGGGCTTGTTACCACAGGCTGCAAGAAAAAGCCCAAGGAACAAGAGCAATAAAGCAGCACTGAATCGGTGAAAAATCGGCATGGTGTGTGCTTTCAGCGTAAATGAGAATTCTTCCTATAGTATTGTGCAAGTACAGGCATTCCTCAATACGCCATTCGGCGGGTTTTGCTTTCTATATCCACTATCTCAGCCTTTCATCAGGGCGATTCACCAGAATAAGTGGTCAACAGTTTTGATGTTTTGTCCTAGGTGGATGTCTATGCGGTAATTGCCTACTATCTGAACCATCATGAAGAGATGGATGAGTCCATCCATCAGCAAGACCTAGTTGCCAAGCAGGTGTATCGCAAAATGGAGACAAACCAACCAGAGATGTTTAACCTCCGTTCACAGCTGATCGAACACAGGCAAAAGTGTGCCTAATGCATTTTCTAGCCGACGAGAACCTAGATGGGTGTATCTTGGCGTTCAATGTGAAAATGCGAGTATCGCGTCCGAGCAGGCAAGCCATCGGGCATGTGAGTCCTAAGTATGAAAATCAAGTTGTACACACCCTGATTGCTAGTCAGGAAGTGAACTCATCTGAACCATCCCCACCCCTCAGCATTGCATGGAGAGAGGACTTGGTGAGTCGTCTTGCCCCTCGCTACTGCGTAGCGAGGGGGTTGGGGGTGAGGACTAGCAATCAAGGTGTTGTACACATCCCTGTGTCATCAAATATCCCGCGAACAAATACACAAAGACGCATTCATACCATGAGTGCGCCTCCATACATGTGTTGAAAGTGTCTTAACTGTCAGTAGGGTCTGAGAGGCTATTCCTCGCTCAAAACTCCACGGCCACATACCACTCAGCACGTCAGAAGAGGCGTTCCACGATCATGATTACAGCGTCCAATAAAAAGCAAGTAAAAAATCCTTGAGAAAGGAGAATTCGCTTTAACATTTCCAAGCCCTAACGGGCTTTGACGGGTGAAAGTTTTACAGGATGTTCACAAATGCGCACTGCTAATCTTGGTAGTCTAGTCTTCTAATATTTGAAGGGCCTTCATTTCGTCGGTTGGTAAGCTCAGGCGTAAAGCAAATCGGACAACGTCAAGGAGCTACCGTGAACAATCAGAATCCTCTCGCTCTGCCCAAACCACCGGTAAAGCGTGATGTTTCGCTTAATATTCGTCTGACCTCTGACGAAAAACACTGGATTGAGGCATTGGCTATTGAACTAAATGTGGCACCTTCAAGTCTCGCCCGCCACTTTGTTGTTCAGGCTGTACGCTTCCATTTAGCACGTAAGACGAATGAAGGTAGCTAATGAGCAGGCATTCAACTGTAGCTACTCTTCCCAGCAACGAGCCACCCAACATTCCAGATGACTGGATATCTCGCCTACATCCAGATTTGCGGGTCAGTTTCGTGCCGCTTCCGCCGCTGGATTCCTGTCTGACTATGGAGCAACTGCAATCCTTTTTTGGTGGAAACATCAGGGTTGCACATGAATTAGCCCGTCTCGCACGAATGATAGCTGAAACAAGTTTTAGCAACGGAAAAAGATGATTGCACTACAGGAGTAAATTGAATAGGCTCGTAATCAAGAAAGGAGGTTTTATGCCGAAATACAGCAGTTTCTCAAATATAAGTCAATATGAACGAAAGGAGATTTCGAAATGGTTCGAGCAGTCATATGGTGTGCAGTATCTTCTCACGCCCAGCATCAACCCGATAAGATAAGTCTGCCTCAACAGGAATCTGATGCCCTTGCAGCAGCAGGCCTTCATGGGTGGGATGTCGTGGATTTGATGAAAGTGCCGGGGCACAGCCGCCGCTACATTGATTTTCATGTATTGGCGAATCACGCTGCAAAAGAAGGAGTAGATGCGTTTTACAAGCTGCAAAGTCATTGGGAAAATCGAGATTTTGATGTTCTCATTGTGCGAGACGGGGATCGTTTTGCCCGTACACAAGCACTTCACGCCTACATTACCGAACGGACTATCGCTATCGGGGCGCGGATCTACTCTCTGCATGACGGCTGGATTGACGAAACAAATTATCGCCTGTGGATTGCGATGTCAGGTTACAAATCCGCTGGTGATATTGATCGTTTAATCAAACAACGGGATGTAGCCATGACAGGTCGCGCCCAACGAGGTCTGCCTGTTAGTAGTAGGATACCAATGTCGCACAAACTCATCCGTGACCAAGTAACAGGCAAAGCACTGCGCCTTGAAGTCAACGAAGATCTACGACGCTTGTGGGATGACTTAGCGGTGCTCATTCTCGAGGGTATTGCGTGGGATAAAATCGAATTTGAACTCTTTAATCGTTATGGTCATGTGGACAAAAATGGCGATTCCTACTATCCCAACTACATGTATAAGCTTATCATGAAGCCGTTTTTTTGGGGACATATCGCTCGGTACCACCATAGCCCTAGAAGCAAGAATGGCTACCGATTGGGATCATGGATTTATGAAATTGGCGAACCCATTCCCGAAGGCGCTTTAATCTTCAGAAACACCCATCCTGCCGTATGGACTGGGCCTACGGCTGATCTTGTCAAAGCAGAACTACTGCGGAGGACTGATGCGGTTCGGGGCAATGCTAATCCTCAGTTTACGCATCGGTTTAGCGGGCTAGGGGTATGTGCTGAATGTGGCAGCTTCTTATCAACCTTTGTCAAGAAGGGCTATCGTGGGCTAATTTGCCCTGCCGCAAAATCGAAATCTTTGAAACTGCCAGAGTGTGGCAATGGCAAAGTCATTAACGAGAAGAAAGTCATCGCTTTGATGAACGCCTATCTATATCAAATGATTCAGCATGACACAACCAACGTCTTCGATTCTCTGACTGAGGATCGAAAAAAACTCGATAATCGTATTGAGGTTCTAGCCACTGAAATAGAGAAGGAAGAGTCTCATGCCAAAATGCTCATTCGTGATAGATTGAGTGTTGGGGACGAAATTCGTCATCTTTATGATGAGGAACTGGCGCAAATCAATACGCGGCTAAAAAGCATGAGGGCAACGGGGACCATGCTAGACACTCAACGGCTTAGCCTGCAAAGAGAAACAACATCACAGCATACAACACTGGGCGAACTAGCTGAACTCACACTAGAGGCATTTTGGCAGCAAGAAAGTCGGGTCATCAACCAGATGCTCCATCGCCTTATGGGGAAAAATCGACTGCTCTTGCTGAATGGTCAAATCATCGGGGTAGCCGAAATCAATCGTCGGCAACGTAGCCACACTTAGGCTAAAAATTTATTTTTTATGGCAATTATTTCAGATAGTGAATTTGTGATTTGAATCAGAAGCTGTACAATTAGATATAGGGATAGGTGTAGCGGAAAATTAATCCGCCACACCCAAGGTTGCTGGACTTCTTTACCAGCCACGTTTCCCAAGAATGAGGTTGTCAGGCGTGACATTTATGCCAACCATCGCCTCACCCAGCCCACGACTGACCTTCGCAATAATATCCGGATCATTGTAATGGGTGGTAGCTTCGACAATCGCTTTGGCGCGTTTAGCCGGGTCGCCACTCTTGAAAATGCCGCTGCCGACAAAAACGCCATCTACCCCAATTTGCATCAGCAAGGCCGCATCTGCCGGGGTCGCAATCCCACCCGCCGCAAAATTGACGACCGGCAGTTTGCCAGTTTCGGCTACTTCGACCACCAAATGATAGGGCGCTCCAATATTTTTGGCATAGGTCATGAGTTCTTCGGGGGGCATATTTTGCAGGCGGCGAATTTCACCTAACACAGCGCGGGCATGACGCACAGCCTCAACCACATCACCCGTGCCAGCTTCGCCTTTGGTACGCATCATGGCAGCGCCTTCGCCAATTCGACGCAGTGCCTCGCCTAAATTGCGGCATCCGCAGACAAACGGCACTTTGAAGGCGTGTTTGTTGACATGATATTCCTCATCGGCGGGGGTCAACACTTCGCTTTCGTCAATATAATCTACCCCAATGGCTTCCAAAACTTGGGCTTCAACAAAATGCCCAATACGGCACTTTGCCATGACTGGAATCGTCACGGCCTGAATAATCCCGTCAATCATATCGGGATCCGACATGCGGGCGACTCCACCTTGTACCCGAATGTCAGCCGGAACACGTTCCAGTGCCATAACAGCAGCGGCCCCGGCGTCTTCAGCAATTTTGGCTTGATCTGGCGTGACCACATCCATAATCACACCACCTTTGAGCATCTGTGCAAGGCCGCGCTTGACCGTCTCCGTGCCTTTTTGCACGTCATTGCCGGAATGACCATTGGTAGACATTGAAAACCTCTCCTTAATATCCGAACTCTCATTTGCTGCCATGCAAATCCACCAGTGGATTAAAAATTGGCCCTAAATAACTCGTTTAATGGAAAGATGGCGCAAATACCTTTAATATTTTAGCGTATGCCTGTTTTTTCAGAGAAAATTTCGGCGAACAAGACTTTCAGGCTAAATTTTCAAAACCACTATTATTATACACCATCCCTTTCGCAAATTGATTGGTCAGAATTGCCCATTTTGAGTAAAGAATTGATACCTTGCCGCATCTACAAGACGCACTATAATCTAAGGCGTCGTGAAAAGTGTTTAAATTAAATAGTCAAGGAGCTTTGACAAATGCGACGCTTTTTCTCAAGTGTAATTGCTGTCACCCTCGTGATAGCTATTGCAGTGATCGGCCTTACACCAACGTTTGCCGCCGATGAAAATACCTCAACATCGCGCACAGCCCGTCAAGCCTCGCTCAAAATCGGCCTTGTGACCGACGTAGGGCAGGTGGACGACGGCAGTTTCAATGAAAGCGCGTGGAACGGTGTGCAAATGGCGGGTGAAGAATTGGGCGCTGATGTGGATTACATTGAAACCCAAGATGCCGCCGATTATGCAACCAACATTGCCGAATTTGCTGATAATGGTTACAACGTGATCGTGACTGTCGGTTTCGCCCTCGGTCAGGCAACCGTTGAAGCCGCAGCCAACTATCCCGATGTTCATTTCATCGGCGTTGACCAATTCCAAGGTGAAGCAGTTCCCAACGTGACTGGTCTAATCTTCCCCGAAGATAAATCCGGTTTCCTCGCTGGTGTGCTGGCCGCTGGCCTCACCCAATCGGGTACAATCGCTGCCGTACTCGGTACCGACCAAGTTCCCCCAGTCGTGGCTTTCAATGAAGGCTATCGCTCTGGCGCGGAATGGGGTGCTGAACAACTTGGCAAAGAACTCAACATCATCAGCACTTATCACCCCGGTGGTTTGGATGTGGCCTTCACCGACCCTGCGTGGGGTGCTGCGACTGCCCGTCAGGCCCTTGATCAAAGTGCGGACGTGGTCTTTGGTGCTGGTGGCAAGACTGGCAATGGTGCATTGATTGAAGTTGCTGGTGCTGTCACTGCTCCCGGTGAAGTACCCTTCTGCATCGGTGTGGATACCGACCAGTGGCTGACTGTGCCCGAAGCGCACCCGTGCCTCGTTTCCAGCGCCACCAAACTGATTGATGTCAGCCTCGTGACCCTCATCAAGGCCTACGCTGAAGGTGCAATCCCCAGCGGTAACTGGCTTGGTGAAGTCGGCCTCGCTGATTTCCACGATCTGGCTGCTTCCGTTCCGGCTGAAGTTTTGGCCTTGATCAAACAAGCTGAAAACGGTCTGCGGACTGGTGCCATTCTGACCTGCTATGGCCTCGACCTCAGCGAACTGAGCATCGGTCTGGTCACGGACGTGGGTCAAGTGGACGATGGCAGCTTCAATGAAAGCTCATGGAACGGCGTAGTGGCGGTTGGCCGCTGCGGCGCAACTGTGGACTTCATTGAAACCCAAGATGCCGCTGACTATGCCACCAATATCGCTGAATTTGCGGAACAAGGCGTAGACATCATCGTGACCGTTGGTTTCGCCCTCACTCAGGCCACTGCCGAAGCCGCTGCCTCCTATCCCGATATCCGCTTCATCGGTGTTGACCAATTCCAAGGCGCAGTCACTCCCGGCGTCACTGGCCTTATCTTCCCCGAAGATCAGGCGGGTTATCTGGCGGGTGTTCTGGCAGCACGTCTAAGCCAAACTGGCACAATCGCGGCAGTGTTGGGAACAGATCAGGTTCCGCCCGTAGTTGCGTTTGCTGAAGGCTATCGCCTCGGCGCTCTGGCAACCAACCCCGCCATTAATGTCATTCTGACCTACCACCCCGGTGGTTTGGATGTGGCCTTCACCGACCCCGCGTGGGGTGCTGCGACTGCCCGCCAAGCACTCGATCAAAGTGCGGACGTGGTATTTGCCGCTGGTGGCAAGACCGGTAATGGTGGCTTGATTGAAGTCGCTGGTGCGGTAAGCACCCCCGGCAGCCTGCCCTTCTGCATCGGCGTTGATACCGACCAATGGTATACCGTGCCCGAAGCCCACTCCTGCTTGATCTCAAGCGCGATGAAGCTGTTGGACGCTGGTGTAGCGACCCTCATTATGCAATTCAACAGCGGCACCATTGCCGACGGCAATTTCGTGGGTCAGGTTGGCCTTGCGCCCTTCCACGATCTGGCCGGTTCAGTTCCCGCCGAGGTTCAGGCCGAACTGGAACAACTGGCGATTGATCTGGCTGCTGGTGATGTGGTCACTGGTTACGGAAGCTAAAAAATAAAATAGATGGGGTTTTGCCCATCCATTTCAAGAGAGTCGGCCCGATGGGTCGGCTCTTTTTATTTCGATTGAATGTGGCCTTCCTAAATCGTCATATTTTCATCCAGCATGGTCAGCAGCTTCTCATCAATCAATTCCAGCGACAACAACTGCCTGCTCTGGGGTAGATAATAAATAACTGCCGCCTCGCCTTCGGGAATCGCGTCCAGCAGACCTTTCGGCACATCGAAAAGTTCTGCCCCGATACCGACATACTGCCCCATGCGACGGCCTTCCACTTTCTTGACCAGATACCCTTCCATATGAGCAATCTCACCCCTCAACAAATCATCGTTAATCAACTGATATTGCCGTTGAATTTGCTTGGTCGTAAACCACGCGCTGACACTGGCAATAAGCAGACCGACGATCAACACAAACAAGAAGATTTGCCAGCCAAGCAGTGCCCCAAAGAGCAGAAATGGCCCAAGCAGCGCGAAAATCAAACACCCCAACACCAACCACGCCGAGCGCAATTGACCACGAATCCGCGCGATTTGGGTTTCACTAATCGCTCCGCGCTGATTGGCCTCAATGTCGGCCTGTGAAATGTAGAGATGTTTTTGGAGTGCCGCCATGAGTTGGGCTGATTTGGGATTCGACATAGTGCGCCTTTTCTGTACCTTACGCCTATTTCAAATAGGGCGATTATAACCATAAACCACCCGTCAACCGCAGGGGCAAATCGGCGGGCAATTGAGGGCGGGTGTTCGTTTATCGTCCCTGAGTTACAATCAGGCCATTAACATTCCCCATGTTTGACTGAAAGGGTACTGCATGGACACTCAGGTAGATACCAAAACCGCTTTTCTGGCGGAACAACTCGATGAATTACGCGAACAGGGTTTGTTTAACAACGTTCGCACCATTGAAAGCGCGATGGGTGGCCGCATTATTGTAGATGGCAAACCCGTTATCAATTTTTGTGCCAATAACTATCTCGGCCTCGCCAATCACCCCCGTTTGGTGCAAGCCGCGAAGGATGCCATTGACCAATATGGCATTGGGCCGGGGGCAGTGCGTACCATCGCCGGAACCAACAGCCTGCATGTGAAATTGGAAGAACGCCTTGCCCAGTTCAAAGGTGCGGAGGCTGTCTTAACCCTACAAAGTGGCTTTACTGCCAATCTTGGCACGATTCCGGCGTTGGTCACCAAAGGCGATGCCATTTTTTCTGACCGCCTCAACCACGCCAGCATTATTGACGGTTGCCGCCTCAGCCGCGCCCAAATTATCGCCTATGAACACAACGACCCGGCGGATTTGCGCGAAAAAATCAAAGAGGCCATCGCCAGCAAAGAATATAATCGTTATCTGATTATCACCGACGGCGTATTCAGCATGGATGGCGACATTGCCCCCCTGCCTGCCATCTATGAAATCGCCCGCGAATTTGACATCCTGCTGATGGTGGACGACGCACATGGCGAAGGCGTCTTAGGCAAAGGTGGACGCGGCATCGTGGATCACTTTGGGCTGCATGGCAAGGTGGATATTGAAGTCGGCACAATGAGCAAAGCGTTCGGCGTGGTCGGCGGAATTGTGGCAGGCCGCAAGGTCATTATTGATTGGCTACGTCAGCGTTGTCGGCCTCTGTTGTTTTCCAGCGCCATGACTGTCCCCGATACCGCCGCCTGTCTGGAAGCCGTTGACCTGCTGGAAGAATCCACTGAATTGGTGGAACGCTTATGGGCCAATGCCGAAGTATTCAAAAAAGGCATGAAGGCGCTCGGTTTCGATACAGGCCAGAGCCAAACACCCATTGTGCCTGTCATGCTTGGTGAGGCGAAATTGGCGCAGCAGTTCAGCCGCCAGCTATTTGAAAACGGCGTATTTGCCATGTCCATTGGCTATCCAACCGTGCCGCAGGGGAAAGCGCGTATCCGTGTGATGAACACCGCTGCCCATACCCCATCCGATATTGAAGAAGCCCTTAGCGTATTTGAACAGGTCGGCAAAAGTTTAGGCGTGATCTAGGCTTCTCATGTTGCCTGATTGTTTTATGGTGGCTTTGGTCCCGTATCCAGCTATAGAATCAAAAACACCCGACCTATTACGAGATCGGGTGTTTGTTTCTGCTGATTGGTGAGCCGATTAGTTCATCGGGGCAGCTTCTTGTGGGACGGCATCGCCAACGGCCTCACCCTGAGGTGGCCCAAAGGTCAGTTCTTTGGTTTCGGCGTCGAGATCAACTACGACGGTACTTCCGACCTCATAGTTACCTATCAGAATGAAATCCGACAACTTGTCTTCGACGAGATTTGTAACCACGCGGCGCAGTGGACGTGCCCCAAATTCGGGGTCATAGCCCTGTTCGCCAATGTAGGTACTGGCGGCGGCGGTGAATTCGAGGCCGAGACCATGTTCCTTCATCCGGGCACGCACTTCGTTCAATTGCAGGTGCACAATTTCATTGATTTCCTCGCGCGTCAGTGAACGGAAAACGATCGTGCCGTCCAACCGATTGAGGAATTCGGGCCGGAAGTTGCGACGCAATTCTTCGGTAACACGCTTCCGCATTTCTTCATATTCTTCGGCCTGCGATTGTTTCTCATCACGATCAAAGCTAAAGCCTAATGTCGTGCCGCGCTTGATGGTGTCCGCGCCGATATTGCTGGTCATGACCACAATCGCGTTGCGGAAGTCCACTTGGCGTCCACGTGCATCGGAGAGGTGGCCTTCTTCCATAATCTGAAGCAGCATGTTCAAGGCTTCAGGATGGGCCTTCTCGATTTCGTCAAACACCACAATGCTATAGGGGCGGCGGCGGATGGCTTCGGTCAATTGACCCGCATCCTCATAACCGACATAACCGGGAGGCGCACCCGTCAAACGAGCGACGGTATGGCGTTCCATAAATTCACTCATGTCGAGTTGAATCAGGGCATCTTCACTGCCAAACAGGAATTGTGCCAATGCCTTCGACAGTTCAGTCTTACCAACCCCGGTTGGGCCGAGGAACAGGAACGAACCAATTGGGCGGCGGGGGTCTTTTAGACCAGCGCGGGCGCGGCGCACGGCCTTGCTGATTGCAGAAATCGCTTCGTTTTGGCCGATAATGCGTTCGTGCAGGGCGTCTTCCATTCGCAGCAGTCGTTGAGATTCTTCCTCGGCGATGGTGGTGACCGGAATACCCGTCAACATACCCAGCACTTCGGCAATATCTTCGGAGCTAAGGCGCGGCTTCTGGGTTTCGGGATTCCAACTGGAATGGAAAGTCTCCAGCTTGACTTCCACCTCGCGCAATTGTGTCTTCATGTCTTCCACAATCGCGGGGTCAACCTCAGTATTGCGCTGAACATCATCCAACTCATCCAGCAAATTCAGCCGTTCGCGTTCGGTCTTGCGATAGCGTGTGCTGTCGGGACTCTTGTACATACGTACCCGGCTGGATGCTTCGTCAATGAGGTCAATCGCCTTATCCGGCAGGAAACGATCTGGCAGATAACGGGCCGAAAGGTTGGCGGCTGCCTCAATCGCCTCATTGGAAATTTCGAGGTCGTGATGCTCTTCATAATTGCTTTTAATGCCACGTAGAATTTCGATAGTTTGTTCAATGGTGGGTTCATCTACGCGCACTTTTTGGAAACGGCGTTCCAATGCGGCGTCATTTTCGATGTGTTTGCGATATTCATCCAGCGTGGTCGCGCCGATACATTGCAGTTCACCACGAGCGAGGGCGGGTTTCAAAATATTGGCGGCGTCTACACTGCTGCCAGCCGACCCTGCACCCACCAGCATATGCACTTCGTCAATGAACAGGATGCTGTCGGAAGATTTGAGTTCTTCCACGACACGCTTCAACCGTTCCTCAAACTGACCACGATACATGGTGCCTGCCACCAAACTGCCTACATCCAATTGGAGGACGCGCTTGTTAAGCAGCGGGGCGGGGGCATCGCGGTCTACAATACGTTGCGCTAACCCTTCGACAATCGCAGTCTTACCGACACCGGGTTCACCGATGAGGGCCGGATTATTCTTGGTACGGCGGCTAAGGATTTGAATGACACGCTCAATTTCCATTTCACGCCCAATAACGGGGTCGAGTTTGCTTTCCTCGGCAAGCGCGGTCAGATCGGTGGCGAGTTGGTCAATCAGCGGCGTAGCACTCTTTTTCTCACGGGGGCGTGAACCACGCGGCCCAATTTCAGGTGAACTGCCACCCGGTGAGGATGAGGACGAAGCCGGCGTTGTGCTGCTTGGGCCTTCACGACGCGGCGGAAATTCACGGCGGTTACGGTCAGGGTCTTCCTGCAAAATCCGACGGGTTTGGCGGCGCACATCTTCAGGGTTAATGTGCAGGCGCTTCAACACTTCGATGGCGACCCCATCTTGTTGGCGTACCAAGCCCAACAGCAGATGTTCGGTGCCAATGTAGTGATGACCCATGCGGCGGGCTTCATCTACGGCTAATTCCAGCACTTTTTTGGTGCTAGGCGACAAATCCATCTGAACAGGGCCAGTGGTGCGGTTGGAACTGGTCATGCGTTCAATCAGTTCTTCCACGCGACGTTGGTCGAGGCCGAGTTCGCTTAAAACGCGACCCGCAACCCCACCCTCTTCACGCATTAAACCAAGCAGTAAATGCTCAGTTCCGATGTAGCTATGTTGTAGGCGTTCGGCCTCTTCTTGGGCCAGACTCAGCACCCGGCGAGCACGCTGAGTAAAACGCTCCATTTTGTTACCGCCTTGATTTCGCTCCGCCATGGGATTGTCCTCCCTTTGGACATGTTTTAAATAACTGCCATAACTTCATTGAACGAACCAGTCTATGGCCTCTAACAAATCACCCTAAAACACCCAATAGGGCAAAACTAATTTGAATAGTCCCTATTCAGAACTCTACCGGAAATTAGTCCGTTACGCTAGATAGAATGTCACGTGCAAACGATACTTTAACGCCTTTTTTTCGCAATTCTATTATACCTACCGCCCTGCTGATTGCCTCTATCGTTACTTGACACTTGAAATACTAAAACACCTACGCGCTCATTAGCTAAACACCTCTCCTACTGGAGAATTTCGGATAGATGGAATTTCTCAGAGGAGAAAAGACTTCATATGGTAAGGCGTGGCTAATCTCAATTATAGGGGATAGTGGGGACTGACAGCAACAGGCTTGGGTAATTCTTCATGAACCATTTATTTATCGCAGTGCAGTGGTGTGTTTCTTCCAATCAATTTCCAGTTTGCTAGATAACTATGCCATATCTTTTCCCGAACGTAACCTAGCCATTTTTCCAGTTGAAAATTAACTTTAGACTACCTTATCAGAAATGACAAAGGCGGCACCCGAAAGCCCGCCCATGTTCATTGTTCAATTTTTTAACAGCCGAAGCCGTTGTTACTTCAGATTCGAATCCGCCATCTTCCAGTCGAGATCGAGGTATTCTGGCGAATCAACCTTCTTCAGACTCAACCCCAAACGGCGTTGATCGTGGTCAATTTTCACAATCCGCAGGGTCAACACATCGCCCTTGCTGACGACCTCACGCGGGTGACGCACGCGGTGTTCAGACAATTCGCTGATGTGAATCAAGCCTTCAATTTCGGGGTGATCCACCAACCGCGCAAACGCCCCAAACTTGGTCAGCTTGGTAATGGTCGCTTGGATCAACTGCCCCACCACATATTGCGATTGGACCTCGGCCCAAGGATCGCGCTCGGTGCGACGAACGCTCAACCCGATGCGACGGCTGCTGGGGTCAACGCTGATCACCTCAACTTCGACCTCTTGCCCAACTGCCAGTAATTCACTGGGGTGGGTCAAGTGCTTCCACGATATTTCGGTTAGATGCACCAAGCCATCCGCGCCGCCGATGTCCACAAACGCGCCGAAATCCGCCACGCTGGTCACTTTACCTGTGCGGCGTTCGCCAATCTTTAGTTCTTCAAGCAGGCGGCGTTTCTTTTCATCGCGTGATTCACGAGTAGCGGCAACCTCAGACAAAATCAGACGGTTGCGGGCACGTTTGATTTCGACCACCTTAACCATGATGGTCTCACTCACCATGCCGCCCCAACGTTCTTCGGGGTTCTCGCCAGTGGCACGGGTACGGCGATCGGGGCTAATTTGGCTGGCGGGTACAAAACCACGCAACCGCCCAAACCGCACAATCAAACCGCCTTTATTGTAACCAGAGACGCGGCCTTCATAGAGGGCTTTGCTCTGGAAATATTCTTCTGCCTCGCGCCAGTCACTTTCTTCCAAAGCACGGCTAATGGAAAGAACAGGTCGTCCATCCGGGCCGGCGGCAGAAATGACATAGACCAATACTTTGGCACCTTCTTGCAATGTTTGAATGGTGCTGGTGGTCAAGCGCTCTAATTCACGACTGGTGATGACGGCTTCCACGGTGGCACCAATTTCAACGGTGACTTCAGTGGGGGTCGTCTTCAGAATCGTGCCTTCAATTAAATCGCCCCGTTTGACGCCTGTATCTGGCGCATGGGGGGATTCCACAACTTCATCTGCGACATCATGATGATCGCCTGCGCCAACTTCTTCGGCATAGACATCTTCATGTTCAACAGGGGTTTCTAATTCAACAGCATTATCGGTAGGGTGATCGCTCACAGGGTTAGACTGTGCCTCCTCTTCTACAAGGCTCGATTGCGAAGTAAGGGCTGTCTCTGGCTGAGGTGATGAAGCCTGTTCTGGTGCTTCGTCGTTCACCGGCTCGTGACGGGAATCCATAATCTTATCTCCATTGGCTGGCAAAGCATCGGCTGATTATACTATGCCCGCCGCATAAATCAAAGGTTCAAATAGAATTGCGTTTCCCCTCATTAATTTCTCATCTAAGAAATTACGCTCACTAAGGGGCAATGGAGAAACGACAGGGGCAGATATTGGGGCTGTCCCTGTCGGCACATGGGGATTTACTCGGTGGTGGATTTAACCAACATTCTAAACACGTCAGATTCGGTAATCATCCCAACCAACTTGTGGGAAGCATCAACAACGGGCAGGCCGCTGACTTTCTTATCTAGCATGATCTTAGCGGCAGCGATCACTGTTGTATCAGGGCTAACCGTGAGCACATCTTTGGTCATTATCTTCTCAACGGTCAACCGACCCCACAAATAGTTTATTTCCCAAATACTGAGTGATGTTGCATCGGATGGACTGGCTTCGCGCACGTCACCAATGGTCACAATACCCACCAATTTATCGTGTTTCACCACAGGCAAACGGCGGACTTTCTTTTCTTTCATCACCTGATGCGCCTCACCAATGGGGGTGTCGGGTTCGACGCTGACTACCGATTTGGTCATCCATTCGCTAACTTTGGTCGTTTGAATGGTCATGGGGGCATTAATCCTTTTGCAGAATTGACAGTCTACTTTCATTCTACTTTCACAATATAGCATTTGCATTAGATTTGAAAAGTGGCATCTGACCTGACAATTGCCTACAATTCTGCCTGTATTTAATTTACAGCGGTTTTCAGCTCGACTTACCCGTATTTCAAATTAGATTCAGTCCGGCGGCTTTAGTCCCGTGTTTTGATAGACCGCCCCGCATGAAAACCGCTCTAGCGTGGACGTTTTGCTCGATGACCGACCCTATAGCCAAAGGTACCTTTGACTCCAATACCGAAAAATTGCAGCGACGCAATCGCGAACTCTCCATTTTGAACACCATTGCGGAGGCGCTGAATCGTGAGGTAGATTTGCCACGCGCCCTCAGTGTGGCCCTCGGTCAAGTAGCGACCCTACTCGATTTGCATACCGGCTGGATTTTTCTAGTAGATGACGACACGGGTGAAACCTATCTAGCGGCTACCCAAGATTTACCGCCTGTGTTAATCCAACATCCCCGCCTTATGCAAAACACCTGCTATTGTTTGGATACCTATCTAGCGGGCGATATGGGGGGCGCGGCGAATGTCAATGTCATCACCTGCACTCGTCTAAAAGGATTGGTTGATGGCACAGACGGCCTGCGCTATCACGCCAGTATTCCACTATATGCCAGAGGTAAAAAACTGGGCGTGTTGAATGTCGCCAGTCGCGATTGGCGTGAACTTTCTGCTGACGATTTGCGCTTATTGTATACAGTGGGTGATCTGCTCAGTATGGCGATTGAACGCGCCCTACTATTTACCCGACGAAGTGAAATTGGCGCAGTCGAGGAACGCAACCGCCTAGCCCGTGAAATTCACGACACCCTAGCTCAAGGGTTGACCGCGATTACCTTGCAGCTTGAAACCGCCGACGCTTTGTTAGAAACCAACGCCGATGTAGCGCGGGTTCGTAAGACCATTCAGCAGGCCATGACCTTGACCCGTGCTAATTTGGAAGAAGCCCGTCGTTCGGTGTTAGATTTACGGGCTGCCCCACTAGAAGGCAAAACATTGGCCCAAGCCGTCGCCGCCCTCTTGGATAATTGGTCAAAAACAGCGGAGGTCCAGACTCGCCTTGAAATCGAAGGGGGCCGACGATCCCTGCCTGTGCGGATTGAGGCCGGACTCTATCGGGTGGTGCAAGAATCGCTGACCAACATCCGCCGCCATGCCCATGCCCAAAATGTCACCATCCGCCTAAGCATGATGCCTGACCACGTGTATCTAATGATTGAAGATGATGGCGAAGGCTTCGACCCATCCAATATTCCGCAAGAGGGGCGTTATGGCCTGATTGGGCTGAATGAGCGTGTTAAGTTGTTAGGGGGTACATTGAATCTGCAAAGCAACCCCAACAGCGGCACGCGGGTCGAAGTCAAAATTCCATTGGGAGGCCGCTAATGGTAGACACCATTCGGATTATTGTTGCTGATGACCACCCGGTCGTGCGTGATGGCTTGGTAGCAGTTTTGGGCACTCAACCGGATTTTGCAGTGGTTGGGGAGGCATCCAACGGACGTGAAGTGCTGCGTCTGCTGCAAGATCATCAAGCCGATGTCATCATGCTCGATCTTGAAATGCCGGAAATGGATGGGGTTGAATGTATCATCCGGCTGCGCGAGTTGAACCCTGACTGCCGTGTGATTGTCTTTACGGCCTTCGATACCGATGAGCGCATTTTGAGTGCCGTACAAGCAGGCGCACAGGGCTATTTGCTCAAAGGGGCGCGGCGCGAAGATGTCTTTAATGCGATTCGGGTAGTTCACGCTGGCGGTTCATTATTAGCCCCGGTCGTGGCCTCTAAATTGTTGCGGCGCGTCAGCCAATCCGATACCACGCCCACCCCGGCCCCCGACACCCTTACCCCGCGTGAACTGGAAGTTTTGAAATTGATGGCACAGGGTCAGCAAAATAAAGAGATCGGCGCGGCCCTGTTTATCAGTGAGCGCACCGTCAAATTTCATGTCAGTTCAATTCTCAGTAAACTGGGGGCGGGCAATCGAACCGAAGCGGTAGCGATTGCGGCTCAACAAGGCTTGGTGGAATTATAGAAGGCTACCCCACGACTCTGCGCCGATTTGTACCCCTGCCTTGACGCTTGTACTATCTTGCTTTAAAACTGCTATCCTGCAAAAGCATGACTGGCTATCCCCAGCATGTCACGCTACACTAAGCAGGTTTACATATTCGACACGGTTGGTATGGTACGATGATTGATAGCCCCAAAGATATAGTGCAAGCCTCCAATTTTCTCAATATCCAATTCGCCCCTGATACATGGCGGTTGGTCAGCACAGAATTGGACGTGCCGACAACATTGGTCGAAGCGAAACCGGATGGCCTGCTTGTACATCCCGTATTTGTGCAAGCGCGTCAACTACCAAGTGCCAGCCTGTCCCCTGCCCAAATTATGCGGATTGTCTTGGGATGGGCACCCGAAAGCCGCGCATGGCGATTAGGGATGCTGCTGCTTGACCCGAATATGACCAAATATGACACTGCCCAAATGCAGTGGTGTGAATTGGCGGAATGGCCCGATGATACGTTTGGTGGGCGCGTCAATGGGGCTAAGGTGGCGGGTCAATCGCTGGCACGCCTAATCAATCGCCCCTTTCAATTCGTTGACCCCAATACTCAACCGCGTGTCGCCGCATTTATCAACCGTGACCAGCCCGAAATCTCCATGAGTGCGGAAAGCACCCCACGACCAGCCGTGCAAACACATTCCTTTCCAGCCGTCTATTTACCCGGCGATGATATTCCTTCCGAGATTATCCCACGCCCTACGATACCCGAATTAGAGACTTTTCCCACCGAGCCATCAGTCAAAGATAAGCCGCCAGAACTGCAATATCCCGAAGTTACCCTTGCCTCCCTGCCTCTAAAATTCGCCCATTGGAAATTCGCCCATACACCAGTGGGGGTTCGTTGGCAGCGAGTCCAAAGTTGGTGGGTGATCAATATCGGTCGGGTGCTGTTGTTCGGGGCATTGTGTGTTCTGTTCCTGATTTTGGGTATTGGCGCCAATACCAGTGGCCTCGCCGATGTTGAACCGACGTGGCTGCCAGCAGTGGGGTTGTTGGTCGGTCTGCTCATGATGGGCAGTCTCATCATCACCCTTTGGCGGATGTTTAACGCCACCAGCATCGTGGTGGATACCCATAAAAAAGAAATCTACAACAAAGGTTTGGTGCTGCCATTCATTAACTGGCGTGTGCCATTTTCCCAAGTAGAATATGTCCTCATCAGCCAAACTGCGCCGCAGACACAGGGACGCCGCAGCAAAACCGATGCCATGAAAATCAGCGTAGATACGTGGATTCATGTCTTTGATGGACAGCAATTTCACCTGATCGCCGATTTGGAAGGGGTGGAAGGACGCAGCCATGTATGGGAAATGGTCAAACAGCATATGCAGCATCCAAACCGACGCCCCCTGCAATTGGCAGAATACGATACACCCGCCCATCAAGCCGCCGTACACATCGCGAATCGGCTCGGCGTACCCGTCTATATAGAATTCGCGTAGGCCTTCAGGATTGTACTAAAGCCGCGATTTGGACTATACTGCGTATGCGTAGGATAACCGACAACACAGGCAGCGACTATGGGTTTTGACAGCGGCTTTTATGATGTGCAGCAGGCACGGCGTTTTCGCCAAAGTATCCTTCTGTTCATAATTTTGGCAACTCTGCCCTGCTATTGCGTTGGGGCTATTCTGTTAGGTGTTGCGCCAAGCGATGATTCACCCGAATCGCAGCCTGCAACGACTCTGCCTGCCCCTGCCATTCAAACTCAACAAGCCCGTACTACCCAACCTGTACCAGCCACCATTACGCTGTTTCCCACCCAAGGTCAGGGGCCGCTGCAATCCACACCCGGTCAATTTGTCCCACCCACCAGCACTCCGCTGCGTTTTGTGCCGACTTTGACTTTTGCCCCCACCTTTACCTTGTTCCCATCCGCGACGGCAAGTGCCACCTCAACCGCGACAATCGGTAGCACTCCAACCCCAACCAGCACTGCTACCCAAGCCCAGAATCAAAATCCGGCCTTTACTTCGCCACCGGTAGACATCACCTTAGAAGTGGGTGGAACGACCGTTGTCGCCTTTAGTTTTGTTGACCCCGATGGCGACCCGGTAAGTTTTACCGCCAGTCCTACTAATCCAGCGATTGCCTCTGTCACCAGCTTTGGCGCGTCTAGCTTTGACGTCCAAGCCCTAGCAGCAGGCACGACCAACATTACGGTACTCCTGCAAGATAGTCGGGGTGGGTCAGCCACCGCCTCTATCAATGTGACGGTGAATGCACCTCCTGCCACCAATCAAAACCCCACATTCACAATTGAGCCGTCACCCATGACGATGATCGTCGGTGACAGCCAGCCCGTATTCCTCCAATTTTCTGACCCCGATGGGAATCCCGTAACCTTTACCGCCGTTTCTGCCAACACAGGCATCGCCACCGTAACCATTGTGGACGGAACAACCTTTATGGTGCAGGGTGTCGCGGTAGGCAGTACCACTGTCACCGTTACCCTGAGTGACGGGCAGGGCGGATCAGCGGTTCGGAATATCACCATAACCATAAACTAAGCACCCCGGTCGCAAAAAACTACGCCCGACCAAACTAGAAAATTTTAGAATACTGAAAAAAATTTCAGCGATTTGAAACCTAGCTCTATCTAAGTTAGTATTCTGTTGTAGTCGAGTCCTTTCTAAGTAAAGAAAGCTATTTATGGACTTAAAAGAACACCTCAAGACCCTCACAGAATTAACCGGCCCACAAGGCCATGAGGAGGCTGTGCGTCACTATCTGCGCGAACAATGGGCAGCATACGTAGACGAATTTGAAGTAGATGGATTTGGCAGCCTCATAAGCATCAAGCGGGGCACTGGCCCTGAACCACGCAAAAAGATTATGTTGTGCGCCCACATGGATGAAATTGGGATGTTGGTGGCCGATATCAGAAACGGCTATCTACGCCTCAGCGATATCTGGGGCATTGACGAGCGGATTTTGTTGGGCAAACTCGTCCTCATCCACACTCGCGGTGGCACCCTCAAAGGCTTGGTCGCCTCCGTACCGCCGCATATTTCCAACGCCAAAGGTGGTACAGACGCCTATCCCGACTGGGAAGAACTTTGGGTAGATTTGGGCCTACCTGCCGAAGAAGTCGCGGCAAAGGTTCGCATCGGCGATATTGTGACGATGGACGCCCCTGCCATTGAATTGATGGGTGATAAAGTCGCGGGCAAGGCGATGGATGATCGCGCTTGTGTGGCGGCTGTTACGGCCTGTTTGGATTATCTGAAATCACGCAAGCACGAATGGGATGTGTATGCCGTCGCCTCGGCCCAAGAAGAAACAGGCCTATTTGGTGCTGCCGCCGCCGCCTACAAGGTGCAGCCCCATTTGGCGATTGCCCTCGACGTGGCGTTCGCGCAACAACCGGGTGTTAACGGCGATGAATATCCCAAACACGGCGGCGCACCCGTAATCGGCATCGGCCCAAATCTACACGACGGCCTCAATAAAGGGCTGCAAGATACCGCCAAGCAATTAGAAATGTCCATGTTTACCGAAACCTACACCGGCGCTACCGGAACCGATGCGTGGTCAATCCAAGTCAGCCGCGAAGGGATTCCCACTGCGCTGCTTGGTGTCCCGGTGCGGAATATGCACACGCCAATTGAAACGGTGCTAATTAAAGATATTGACCGCGTAGGCCGATTGATGGCGGAATTTATTGTCGGGCTGACCGATGAATTTATGGACAAAATCGCTTGGAAGCCTGCCGATGCGGACAAGGGCGATAAAAAGAACGGAGCCGATAAATAATGGCGCTGCAAGACACGATGTTGAAACAGCTTTCGGAGGCGGCTGGCGTCTCGGGAGCCGAGGATGAAGTTCGCCAGTTAATTTACGACACCATTAAAGACCATGTCACCGATTTGCGCGTGGACACGATGGGCAATCTGTTGGCCGTCAAAAAAGGGACGGGCAAAAGTTCACTCAAGGTCATGGTCGCGGCACACATGGATGAAGTCGGTTTCATGGTCACTGGGGTAGATGGCGAGGGTCTCATCAAATTCGCCAGTGTGGGTGGCATTGACCCCCGCATTTTACCAGCCCTGCGTGTGCATGTGGGTAAAGATCGTACCCCCGGCGTCATTACATGGAAACCCATCCATCTCAGTTATAAAGAAAAAGATGTCAAAAAGACCGATAGCTTTCGGATTGACATCGGGGCGGATAACAAAGGTGCAGCCGAGGGTAAAGCCCAATTGGGTGATCGCATCACCTTTGCCAGCGAAACCATCGCCCTGACCGACAACATTGTGCGCGGTAAGGCGTTTGATGACCGCGCTGGTTGCGCCGAATTGATCGAACTCGTCAAGGGCGACCCCTTCCCATTTGATCTATTGGTAGCCTTTACTGTGCAAGAGGAAATTGGCCTACGCGGGGCAAAAGTTGCGGCCCAAGCCCTCAATCCCGATGTCGCCATTGTCCTCGAAACCACTGCTGCCCATGAAGTCCCCCAAGATGAGGATGAACCCGACATTACCACTGTGACGAAATTGGGGCATGGCCCCGTGATTACGTATATGGATAAGGCCTCGATTGCTCACCCCGGTCTGCGGAAAGCCTTTGTGCGGGTTGCTGGTCAATTAGGGATTCCGCATCAATTCCGTTCGCCTCAATATGCGGGCGGGACGGACGCCGGAGCGATTCAGACCTCAATGGCAGGGGTTGCAACCATTACCATTTCGCTGCCCTGTCGCTATCTGCACAGCCCCTATCTCATCCTTGACCTAAATGATTTTCAAAACGCCGTGAAGTTAGTGCGTGCCACCTTGATGCAACTTAGCCCTTCGGATTTGGAGCGATAAACATGAAACAACTGATTAAAAAACTGGTCGAAGCATGGGGGCCATCCGGTTATGAACACCACATGCGCGAACTGATTAAGGAAGAAATCAAAGGTCTGTACGATGACATGTTCGTTGACCCGATGGGCAGTCTGATTTGTCGGGTAGGCACCAAGACCGACAGCAATTTGCGGATTATGGTGGCGGCCCACATGGACGAAATCGGCCTGATGGTGTCGCACATTGACCGCAACGGCTTTTTGCGTTTTACCAATATCGGCGGCCTGATGCCTTCGACTTTAAACGGCAATCGCGTCAAATTTGAAAACGGTGTGATCGGCACCATCGCCGTCGAAAATATGTGGGGCAAAATGTATGAACTGCCCAAGCTGGATGGCTTCTATATTGATGTCAGTGAAGGACTCAATGGCGACAGCGGTAACAAAAATGCCCCCATTCAAGTGGGTGACCCGGCTGGTTTCCATCGCACCTTTGAAGAACGCGGCAATCGTCTGGTTGCCAAAAGCATGGATGACCGCATTGGCTGCGCGGTTGCGATCGAAACTATGCGTAAACTCAAGCAACTCGGCTGCAAACACGAGGTCTATTTCGCCTTCACTGTGCAAGAAGAAGTCGGTCTACGTGGGGCACGTCCCGCCGCACATGGCATCAATCCCGATCTTGGAATCGCGCTGGATGTTACGGGCACAGGCGACACCGCTAAAGCCGACCATATGGCGGTTGCGCTCGGCAAGGGTGCCGCTATCAAGGTGCGTGATGGGGGCATGATTGTGCCACCTGCCGTCAAGAATCTAATGGTGGACACCGCCGAAAAACACAAGATTCCCTATCAACTGGAAATCTTGAATGGTGGCACAACCGACGCGATGGCGATTCAAACGGCCCAAAGTGGCGTGCCGAGTGGCTGCATCAGCATCCCCTGTCGCTACGTTCACACTGTCAATGAAACCGTTGATATGGTAGACGTGCAGGCCTCGGTAGATTTGCTGGCGGCAATGCTTTCCAATCCCATCGAAGGGGTTAAACCTGTTTAATCGTATAGATTTACCCCCCGCATTTCAGGTACAATAAACAGGCTTTCGCAGAGGCGGTTAAATGAACAGACCGCCTTTGCGTTCCCTGCGTCCAAAGGCACTCAACCAGAGGAATTACGCCTATGCACCTGTACCTCATTCGACACGGACAGAGTTATATCAACCTCGCCGATTATGCGGGTGGGCATCGTAATGAACCCCTCACCGACCTCGGCGAAAAACAAGCGGAAGCGGCGGCGGTGTGGATTAAAGAAAATATTGCAGCCCGCCATCTCTATTGCAGCACCATGATGCGGACACGCCAAACGGCTGCTGCCATTAGCCACACTACCGGACTAGAGATTCATTTTGATGACCGGATTCGCGAAGTCGGCACAGCCTATGCGGATGGAACACCCGTCCCGGATGACCAGTTGAAGCCCTATCATGAGAAAATCTGGGGGACACTTCAGCCCTATGATCCCATTACTGAGGGGGGGGAAAATTGGATGCAGTTTCGCACCCGGGTAGGGTCGTTTATCGAAAGCCTGCTGCGCACATTCGACCATATTGATTACAGTATCCGTCCAACCCCCGAAGAAGAAGCCGAACAAAGCGTCTTGGTAGTTTGTCATGGCGGCGTCATTGAGGCGTTTTTTGAATACGTGTTTGAAAAAGGCCCTTGGAGCGTGGTCGCCGTTATGAGTAATAACACGGGCATGACTCACCTAGAATATCGGCCCGTGCCCAATCGCCCCGATTGGCGGCTACACTTCCACAACAAGCTGGTACACCTCACCCCCGACTTGATTAGTTAGGGGTTTGGAATGGGAGATGGACGAGGGCATTTTACCCCTCGTCCTTAGGCCCATAATCCATTCCACATGGCTATTCGACCCACACCTCGACGCGCTCACCACCCTCATGATCTTCCGCATCTACCAGCTTGCCCATCTGACCAGTTGCAATAGCCTCTTTGATTTCTTCGATGTCCACATCCACATCATTCGGCACAAATCGAGCGCCCATTTTTAGCCCCATATTGACGAGGCCCATTGGAATGGTGACGTTGACTTTAGTGCGATCTGTTTTCATATCCGTAACGCGCACCCGCAGTTGACGTGGGATACGCCCCGATGCCGTCGGACGCGCATTTGTCGACCCGGTCTTAGATGTCTGAGTAAGTGCCGATAACAACCGACTGGCTTCTTCGGCAGTGATTTTGCCTTCCTGAAGCAGATTGAGAATCCGCATTCGTTCTTCTGATGTAACCATAGTGCCCTCCAATACTTGAACTTATGTTGTGCCTGATGAAACCAACTACGTGATGTAAACCAAAACCTGATCGCCGTCATCTTCAACCGCGACCATGATGGGATTTTCGGGAGAAAGCTCGTCGCCCATCGCCTCAATCATGCCAGCGATGTCCAGTGTGGATAGATCAATATCATCCCCGGAACGCGCCTTGATATAGGGTTGCGCAATACGCATGATCCAACTGGCAAATTGAACGGGCAGGGGCAGCGAAATGTTGATGTTCGTGCCGTCTTTATCTTTGACCCGTACATGCAGCCAATGGGATGATTTGCTCCACAGGCCGACAGCCGCCAATGCCCCGCCGACCAACACAAATGGGCTGAGACACAAAAAGGCGAAGAAGCCGAAAAAGGTCAACAGCAGGAAACCGAAAAAGCCAAATACCGCGATGCCAGTCCCGAACAACAGCTTCCACCATTCGGTAGTGTTGGGCAGACTGGGGTCTTTGGTGCTGCCGCGACTTTCGCCCTTTGGCAAAATGACGACCTTATCGTCATCGGCTTCGGTCTGAGGTTCGTCCCCCAACGACTGCAACAGCTTTTCAGCTTGGTCAGGAGTGATTTGCCCCTCCCGCAGCATTTCCAAAATTCTTAGGCGTTCTTCCATCGTTTGCTCCCTTCTTATTGAACTGCAACAGCAAGGGTCGTCAGCAGCCAAAAATCACCGACTGACTGACCATCGGAAACACTCAACCGCTTTCCATCGGCTTGCAGATACAACCCGACCCGTACCTCATATTGACCCGGTGGCGCATCAGCGGCGAGAGTTAGTTGATAGGGATCAGTGACATATTCCCCCGGCAACCAGAGGCCGACTGGATAACTATTCTGGCGTGGCTGTGCGTCGGCTTGGGCATAATTGCGACCGTCCGGCCCGACCACATGCACAAAAACCGTCAGCGGCAAATCGGTCTGTTCCAATGACTGCCATAACAGGGTCAGGTCAAACGTCTGCCCCGGCATCAGGGTCGTGGTCGAAATGGTATAGCCCTTTAGCCCAACACTATTGCCCAAATCAACACTGAGGGAATTTTCGATGGGCGGGGCATCAAACAACCGATTGAGTTCCAGCACACTGAATTGGCCCAACGTGACATCTTCACCCCCAACCCGCAGACGCAGCACATACTCCCCGGCAGGAAAATCCGTCGGGATTGACCAGCGGTGACGGTCTATCACCAATTCACCATCGGCCCATTGGTTAAAGGGATAGGTATTCATCGCCGGATCGCCTGACCACAGCGGTAATTCACTATTTTCATTTTCGCTGACTGCCACCAATGTAATCGGCTCGTCAGGTCGTGTGCCTGCAACAGCCTGCCAGAAAAGGTCAAACCTAAATTGTTCGCCGGGGCGGATGGACTGGGGAAGATCATTCCAACCGAGCAAACGCACCCCGGAGGCCATCTCGTGGCTCTCCCGATGGGCGATATTCAATGTCTCCGGCGCAGGAAAAGCCGCCGCCCGACTGATCGAAATGATGCCGAGGTCGGTTGAAATCCCCGCAAAATTGCCCTGTGTATCAACTCGCCCTACATATTGATCTTCAGTCCGTGCCACCCAGTGAATCACCACCCGATAATCACCGGGGGGTGTGCCGACTGGAACGGTCAAATTACCCTGTTGATAGAGCGTCTCACCTGCCCGCCATTGATTGCTGTAAAGGGTATAGGGTTCATCCCGCGACAGCACATCCCCATCCAGTGTTTCCAGCGAAAAAATGGGCGTCAAATCGCCATAGGTCGGTGGGTTGAGAATGCCCCATTCGGTAACTACACTGACCGTTTGACCGGGTATGGCCTCGATCATGCGCGTATCCAATAGGGTCAGCCACCCGCCCACCGTTTCCGCTTGATTGAACGTGGCGTTTTGGGATATTGGTGTTGTGCTGGCAATTTCCGATGGGTCAGCATGATAGACCACAAAGCTAATATCCCCATCTGGCCCGTAGAAGGTCGCCTCTTTGGTGTAATGTTGTTCCACCCATTGGCGCAGCGGGTCATTCAGGCGGGCATTGTGAATGTCAATCAAATAGGCATCCCGATTGGCTGGCGGGGTAAAAACGCGATTGCCCAACAAAAAGGTGATGTCATCTCCCGGCAGACGACGAAAGCGCAGCGAAGGATGGTCATAATGTCCGGAGGTCACATATAGGATGGTATTGGGGCCGCGATGTTCCATCAACCATGCCCCGGCATCCACCATATCGCCATCCGTTTGATAATACAGTTCGGGGACGGTCGCCCATTTTTCGTAGCGATTCCATACTCCCCCTGCCATGATGACGAGGGCAATCACGCCTATGCCATAGGTAATCAAGAAGGATGCCTTCTTACCCTGCCATAACTGCGTCCCTTGTGTCCATAAAAATTCGAGGCCGATGGCGGGTAGGAGAAAAATCGCCGGAATCATGCCCACCGAACGCATATGGCTAGGCGGCAAACCACTCACCGCCAGCACACTTGGAATAATCATCAGCGGGGCAATCGCCGCGAGGAAATAACCCGCCCGTACCACTGCATCTTGGTTCGGGGCAGGCCGAAGAATCCGCCACACGCTTACCAGCCAGCCTACCACGATAAATAACCCCGCCCACTGCGGAAAATACGGCGCATCGGGGTCATTATAACGGCTATACGGGTCGCCTTTGATGAACAACATCTTGGCGTGCAGTTCAATGCTTTCCCAATAACTTGGCGCATCCTCCGAACCGCTGAGTTGCGCCAGGCGGTCGTTAAATACGTCCTGATTTTCATAGTAATATTTCAAAATCGGTAGGGCCACAACCAGCAGCGTCACCAACACCAATGCCCCTTGCATCAAGCGGGTTCGGCGCTGTTCCCGATCCACCAACCACACCAACGCCAAAATCAAGCCGACCCAGACCGGAAATAGACGTGAGGCCATATAGGTATAGAGCGTTGCCGCCCCCAAAACACCGGCCATCACCAACCAAATAACCGATTGTCGGCGATGGGTATGGCGCAATCCCACAAACAACACCCACAGCGTCAAGGCTTGCAGCATCGGCTGACTAACGGCCCGGAACGCCTGCCGAGCCAAAAAAATCTGCGGAAATGAAACGGCCAAAAATGCTGCCGCGATTAATCCAATAATTAGCCCACGCCGTCCGCCAAAAATGGCCCGACCCAAGCCAAGCGCCGCCGCGACCGTCACTAAATTCATCATGCCGCTGACAAAGTGCATGGTGAAAATCTGTTCCCCCATCAGCCGCATCATCAGCGCATTCACATATAAGTAGAAAACCTCGCGTCCATTAAACGCTGCAAACACCGGGAAGGGTCGCGCCCCAAAAAATGCGATTTCCCGCGAGGCGATAAAGTACGCCCCTTCGTCATAATGAAAACCGGGGGGATAACGATGGATACCATAAAAACGTAGGGCCGCCGCGACCAGCAAAACCAAAACGACCCCAAGCCACAACGCTGCAAATCCGCGCTGTGATTGGAGGGATAGCTCGTGTCGCCTAAACCCTGTCTGTGTCATGATACCAGCTTCCGCTTAATCAAATAACGCGAAGTCCGCCCCGCCGGAAAGTCGGGAAATACACCAAGCGCCTCATACCCCACTGACTCAAAACAACCTGCCAAATCGTCATCCGCCATCATAACGGCCACCGACAGAATGCCATGCTGCACAGCCGCATGTTCATAAGCACTGATTAATTTGGGTTCGTAGCCCTGCCCACTCACCGACTTATCTACCCACAGCGTCCCCATAAACAGGGCATTCTCAAAAACCCGAAAACCTGTTACTCCACCCAAAATTTTCTCAGATTCATTTCTCAAAAATGCCACGCCCAACAAACTCTGGTTAAGGGCAATATACTGATTGTTGTAATCACGCAGATGGCCCCCCAAGCGGTCAAGATCGCCTTCGCTTGGTGGCGCAGCCAATTCGATTTCAGTTTCCGGCGGCACATCATAGGGGGTCAGCGGATGGCGTGCCATCAAAAATTGATGATAGGCTGTCGTTGCCATCGGCATTTCACCGACGACCTGATAACCCAATTGTTTATAAAAGGCCGGGGCTTGGAAGGTGGCTGTCCCTAAAAATGCTTTTTGCACCCCACGTTGGACAGCGGCCTGCTCAATCACATTCATCAAGCGCACACCGTAGCCTTTACCCCGCAGCGATTCATCCAACCACAGGGTGTCAATGTACAACCAGCTGCCCGAAACCTGCCCTTCGACTCCGCCTAAAATCAAACGATCTTCGGAATCCGGGATGCGCTCGCCATAAATAAACGCCCCCAGCGGTTCGCGCACAGCATCTCCGTATTTCGCCACCAATGAAGCCGCCGACTGCTCATTGACATACTTAAAATCGGCTTCGGCGGGTTCGGCTTCAAATCGAATTTCCATCATCTCACCTCGCCCTATTTTTGCGATGGTGTCCACAGCATATGGTTAAGACGGCGCACCGATTCGAAACGATTTTCGCTAAACACGAGCGTGGCGTTTTCATCATCGGAGGGGTGTTCAATCATCAGTCCCCGGCGCTGATCGGCGGCATACCGAATGGCAAAATTCAACAGCGGCCATTCCAATTCGCCTTGATACTCCGGAGCGACCAATACATCGGTGCGGGTATAGGTCGAACCAAAACGGCTGTCTGTCCGCAAAGTCGCCAACAAACGCCCGTCGTCTTGGGGATCACGGATGACCCAGCGTTCCTCATTACGCATCCCAAAAGTTCGTCCAAGCGAAAATTTAGGTCGAAATTCACGGGCTTGGGTCGGACGCAACCAGCCCATCCCCCCTCGGTCTTCGGGACGTAATCGTTCAGCCAGCGCCAGCTCTGCCTTCCATTCCCGATGGGTTAGGTAGGTAATGTCGGGCATTTGGGCCAAAGGTAGCGGTGGGTCGAGATAGGGATGCCGACGCCAGCGGGTAAAACCACGCAGGGTGCAAAAACCCAATTTCTGATAGAGCCACTGTGCACTATCGTTATCGGCTTCGACTTGCAAGGCCACCCCGGAGGCTTTTTGTTGAATGGCAAAATCCAGCGAGGCCCGCATCATTTCTTCGGCAATGCCCCGTCGCCGAAAATCGGGGTGTACAGCAACATTGGCAATGATCCACAAATCGCCATAGCCCGCCGGATAAATCGAGACATTGCCAATCAGCCGACCCGTAACGGGATCAATCCACACGAATCCGCGCATCAGGGCTTGCACGGCATTATCAAGCCCAGCGATGAACCACAAAATCGGGCCAGATCGGCTAAGGGTACGCATTTCACGCACAGCCGCCCGTCCTCCCGCGTCCATGGTCGGGCCAAAGGCAAGTTCAATGAGATCGGCTACTGCCCCCAAATCTTGACGCAGACGAACCGGGCGCAGACCCACCTCACGCGCTTGAGTCTGTTTCTTATTGGTAGAGAGTGCAGCAGCCGACATAATTAGGCTTCACCTTCCAGTGTTTTCAGCAGTTGTTCGGCTTGATCAACGGTAATCGAACCGCTTTGGAGCATTTCCAAAATCACCAATCGTTCTCGCTGGGATACGGGTTCCCATTCACCTGTACGTTTGGCTTTTTGCCCCCCCTCAAAACGCTGTTGAGAACGGTCCTGACGATCACGCGCTTGTTCAGCAAAACGTTCTTGGCGACGTTGGGTGCGCTCCTGCAATCGTTCGGCACGTTCACGTACACGTTCGGCCTGTTCGCGGGCACGAAGGGCCATTTCTTCTGCTTTGGCGCTCCAATTTTTACCGTTGGTAAAAAAGCCGGTGCTGAAATTTGTAGCAGCATTCACAGCCTGTTGCGTTTGTTGTTCAATCCGTTCCCCCAGACCGCGTAAACTCTGGTTGATGGTGTTTTCGATATTGTTCACCATCGCGTCAATGTCGTTATCAAAGTCAACATTAATGTTGAAGCCGCGTTTGCTGCCGCGTTCTTCTGGTACAAGATTGAACGACTCGGCTTCGGTGATTTGAATTTCCGCGCCGCCATCGCCGACCACTAGAATTTGGCTGCTGCTATCGCGTTGATAGACCGCATCTTCAATCGCCTCATATTCAACCTCGACATCACTCGGAAGCACAAATCGTGCACGGGTGCCGGGGATCACCGTACAAACAATGTCCCCTTCTGCGCCGAATAAATACGCCTTTTCGGGGTCGAAGGTCAGCGTCAAAATAATATCGGAATGAACCGAGGGGCAATAGCATGATCCCTGCAAGTCAGTGATGCTCAAATCTGAACCGACCTCTTCGACTTTCAGATCGCCATTAATGCTCTGCACCAACAAATCGGAACCGACATTTTCGAGGCTGAGATTACCATTGATGTTTTTGAATACCACATCCGAGCCAACATTCGCCACCAAGATTTCGCCCGCACAGTGTTTGACATCCAGATCGCTGCCAATACTGCCAATCGTGAGTGTGCCCGTAACGTGTCGGATACTCAGGTCACCCCCCACATTCCCCAGCGTGGTTTGTCCGGTTACATGGCGCAGCACCAAGTCGCCGCCGATTTCATCCAGCAGCACTTCACCCGCGACATGGGTCACTTTGGCATCACCGCCAACCGACAGCACCTTAACCGATATGCCATCCGGAAGGGCCGCTGTGCAATCGCCACCACAGCTAATGAATACTGCCCCCGCCTCATTTTGATGGATATCAGGGTCGTCGCCATCAATTTGGAAACCGAGGCCGCTGTGTCCTTGAATGACCAGATCGCCGCCGATTTGCTCAAAGATGATTTCCGTAATTGCGCCAGTTTGTTCGATACGTGCCATGCCCTATTCTCCCTATTTACTTGTGCTAACCAACGATTTTCTGAACGACCTCTCATAAGCACTAAGATTTTTATGGGTTGCCCTTACGCAAGATGGTGATAGCCTCTTCGGTGGTAATCGTCCCGGATGACAAATCTTCTAAAACTTGGATACGGGCACGATTGGTATCCTCCGCTTCGGTTTCCATCGCAGGCTCATACCCCATCGAACGGATAATATCGTGCAGGCGGCTACGTACCGTCGGATACGAAATGCCGAGTTCTTTCTCGACTCGGTTGATTTTGCCTTCACAGCGCAAAAATACTTCCACAAATTCCAGCTGTTGGGCATTCAGCGATACCAACCCGCTGACTTCAAAGCGCCCTTCAATGTTGATGTCACAATTTTCGCAGTGCAGTTGTTTGACAATCAACGGGCCATTACAAACGGGGCAGTGGGTTAAAATTGGATGATACATTCCCCGGTAAACCTCCATTTTGATCTCATTGAAATATTCTTCATAGATGTTGAATCACACCTCATGAAATTTGATTTCTACTTAAAATAATATTCATTTTGGTTTTGAATGTCAATATTTGTATTGAATATATAAACGCAAAATGCCGTTTATCACCCCAAATTCGTGATTGGGCGACAACGGCTTAGCTAAATTAATAATAGCGTGAAGTTTGATATGAGTCTACAACGTCCCACCACGTGGACGGACGGCATTTGGGCGCAGACGATTGGATAATGGAAATAGGGGCGAACGGCGCGGATGCCGCACCACCATTGGAGCAGTTTGGGCAACCTCATGAATTTCATCCGCGATTTGCGAAGCAGAATCGGGATTCCCAATCTGTTTTGCCGCATCAGCAAAGCGCTTACGGAAATCTGGGGGGCGGCTAACCCATTCCGCTAAGGCCTCGGCAACCCGCGCTGGCCCGGGAGCATAGACGCCTGCTCCATTTTCGACCACATAACGCACATTGCCATCTTCTTGGCCGGGAACATGCCCGCTCAAAATCATGGGTAGCCCTGCCACAAATGCCTCAGACACTGTTGCGGGGCCGGCTTTCGTGACCAAAATATCCGCCCCCGACATCATCTGAGCCATCTTATTGGTAAATGGATAGATATGGGTCGTTTGGTTCCACTCGCATCCTTCGAGCTTGGCCTTTAGCGGCGCATTTCGTCCGGCGATAATTACCAATTGGATATCAAGTCTTTGGTCATTGATCGCACGGGCCGTTTTAAAAAGTGGCCCCATCGCGTCCCCGCCGCTTACCAGCAGCACCGTCAGTTTATTGGCTTCCCAACCCAGTTCAGCGCGAGCCTGCTGTTTGCCCATCAACCGTGCTACAAAATCGGGATGAACGGGCAGTCCAGTAATTTTCATCTTTTCTGGCTGCATCCCATATTTCAGGCCACGATCATAGGCCGTTTGCGTGGGGACGAGGCATAAATTGACTTTGTTGTTATACCAAAAGGCATGGGTTGAAATGAGGTCGGTGACAACGGTTACAAACGGCGGAGGCGAAGGCCAATCTTGTAGAGTCCGCATGGCATTGTGATTAAACAGCGAATGCACACACACAACTAAATCCGCCGGATGCTCGTCAAACAAGCGCCGAAAGCCGCGCCGCCAACTGACATAGAAACTTTCCATCACCAATTTTGAACGGTGTGGTCCGTCCGAAATCCGATAACTCGTTCCCCATGAATACCGCGCATGATTGACCCACAACGGGTAGAGCTTCGGCATATGCTTAAATGGGGTTGGGGTGTAATAGCGGAAAGCATCTACCATATCAAAGGTATACGCCCCGGGATAGCGGTTTTCCAAAGCAGCCTGAATCGCGGTGGCTGCTGCGCGATGACCGCCGCCTGTGTCCGACATGAGCAATAAAATTCGGCGGGGGGACTGGGGTGTGGGCATGGACTCTTCTAACAACGCCTCATTTGTTTGGTTCAATTTTGGGCGCTTCCAACTTACGCTTAAACGCCTTTTCAAATTTGCTGCGGGGCATCAGTTGCCGACGGTCACATTTGGTACAACGTAAGCCAATATCCGCCCCAACGCGATAAATCATCCAGCGATTTTCGCCGCAGGGGTGACCTTTTTTCATCTGCACGATGTCGCCAATTTGAATTTCTAGGGGCATTTTGACTGCCCACCACTCACTATAACACTGGTTTTGCTTGGTAGTTGCCCAATTATATCAGCAAGGCCGGAGATAGCGAGTACGAAACGGGTGTGGTTCTAAGGCTATGGAGAAATGCCATCCATTCCATATTTGTACGGTTACATGCGTTTTTATGAACTTCCTTCAACAACATTAAACTCCCAAGAGTATGAAATTGAATTACCCGTTTTTGGCGTTATCAGCACCTCTACCGTGTGTTTTCCGATCTTCCATTCTTGAAATAGGCAGTGGTTAAAAAGGGCCAGTTCATTGGGAGGAGACTCTTTTCCTACAGGCATTAATCTCCAATACGGCGAAATGTAAGCATCTTCCATTTTTTCGTTGTCGATCCAAATTTCGACTTTGGCTCCAATATAGTTATTATCGCTTTGATTTGGATAACTGTCTCCAGTCTCAAAGCAAATCTCCTCACTAACAAGCTGATACCCTTGATCTACGGAGGTCATACCAGCGATTATAAAGGGGAAACCTCTTGTAGGTCTAATATAAGTGTAGCCAAGTGGATAAAACGGTATACCGTATAATTGGTAGTTCTCGCTTGTACCTACTTCATATCTAACGCGATATAATTTAGGATCAGTTTTATCTAAAAGGATCAATTGTGTTCGTCCATTTTTTAGGGAAGGACACCGATGACCAAACACATGTTGGGATGCTTGGGGTGAATAGGAATAGTAAGTAAAACGGCCAGTTTTTACTAAATGGACTCCAGGCAAAGGGTCAGCGGTAGCAAGCGCATTAAATGGGTCATAGCCTTGATATAAAATACCCCCACAGATGCTTTCCGCAAAATGTAAAGCGCTTTCGGGCGGGGCTTTAAAACTTAGTTCCAGAAAAAAAGTCCTGTCAAAACGATTTGATCGATATTCAATGTCCGTAGCTCCTTCTGGATATGGAGCGTCCAAATAATCAACTATGTCCTCGAAATTCCACTCCACGAAACTTCCCAAAAATGTTAGTTCTAATTTATGGGTGAAAGCAGGAAAAATTTGCCGGAAGGCCATTATGAAGACACAGGGGGCGACACAAGTGAATAAAACGACAAACGCGATACCTTTTAGGCAGTTGCGTATGCTAAATTGATATGGTTTGCTATCCATAGCACATCCAATTCAATAACGTAGTACCCTCTCACAAGGCCAAAAGGTCTTGTATATGTGTTATCGCTGAATTTCCACCACCACACCCGGTTCGGCCCAACCAAACAAGAGGGCGGCATTATCCGAACTGACCAAGATACAACCATAGGTGACACGATGGCCCAAGTCACCCGTCCACAATAATTGGGATGAGCCGCGTGTGGGGAAACCATGAAAACCGTTCATAAAGTCCGAACTTGGCACAGGCCGATAGACCCCCATGAAATGCGGCATCCACAAATTCCAATTCCCTGCGTAGGCGTTTTCTTCATGCGACTGGATTTGGAAAATCCCCGGTGAGGTCGGGCTACTGGAAATCCCCGTACTAGCGACCCAATCCCAAATCACCTGTCCATTTTCATAGACCCACACATGCTGTTGGCTAATGCTGACCACAATCCGCTTGTTGGGCACAATCGGCAAGGGCAAAAATTCATCCAATGAGGGGATAGTCAAGGTTTGCCCCACGCTCAAATCATCGGGCACCCCCGGATTAGCCGCTTGAATCCAAGGATAGGGCACGCCAAAATTATAGGCGATGCTTGAAAAAGTATCCCCGGTTGCAACGGTATATTGCGTATCATGGTGATAGACACGCACCATTGGGTCGGTTCGCATGGCGGCAATCGCCTGTTGAATCGCGGCGACCCCCTCATCTACCTTCAAATATCGATCCGCCCCTAAAGTCGCTGATTGCTGTTCCAAAAATAGCCGAATCAGCGTCGTATCCATGTTCAAGGATAATCCAGTTGGGCTGTTGGGGTCAGAGACCGCCATCAAAAACGCAGCCCACTGTTCTGGCGGCAAACTCCAAAAGACAGACTGATTTATGATCGGGTCGTAGGCGTTGATATTGAGTGGGCTGGCTAACAAAATGGTCGCCTGTGCCACCATTGCGCTTGAATCGGTAATGGTCGGTGGCACAGCCAGCATAACCAAATCAATCACCCCGTCCGCCAATTCCTGACCGGGATTTTGTTGCAGAGCTATGAGCGTCCCTTGAATATCCAACATCCGTCCGTCTTGGGCCGGGGTCGGCTGCACCTGCCCGTTGACCAACTGCACTCCTGCATTCAGCGCAGGCAGATTCACTTGGGCGGATAGCTCATTCAATCCCGTTTGGGTGATGGTGGGGTCAATCACCACCACTGGCGCAACATCTGCCCCGAACAATCCCTTGATGATCGCCCTAAAACCGCCATCAGACCGTCCATAATCCTGTGCGGCCTGCGCGGTGGCTTGGGCATCAACCGCGATTCCCAAACGGGTCGGGTCTATTTGCCATTCTCGATCACCGTCACGCAGCCGGATGCCATTGGTCTGCCATGCCGTTTGAATGGCACTTACCGCTTCAGCCTCAGATTTTCCACCCAGATCAACCCCGGCAGACCTGACACCGGGTAGAATCTTGCCACCGCCATAAACGACACCGACGCCTAAGGCCAACACCATACACATCACAACAAACAGGCCCACCATACCTATAATGCCCATCAGCCAAACATTGCGATTGACAAAAATGGAGGGACGGGCAGGCGGGCGCTGTGGAACAGGCCGTGCGGGACGAGCAGGCGTGGGGTATGGCAAACGCGGCGCTAGGTTTTGAGCCGGATGGGCCTGTGGACGAGATGGACGAACAGGTTTTGGTTGCATGGAGTTTTTGCTTGAGGCTACCCGATAATTTGATCTTATTCTTAATAGGCTAAGTCCGCTCCGGGTGGTTGTCAAGCGATTGTCACAAAACCGTAACCGTTCCGTGATGGCAAAGCAGAATTGGCGTGTTATAGTTATCCCGCTTGGGAGATGAATGATTTAATGAAACAAAAAAAGCTGTCTGCCCCAACCCAACAACCCAACGGCGTACCACCACTTACACCGCACCCTGCCCCGCCGATTGGCATGGTCAAACCCCTTGCTGAAGAACCCCCTTCATGGCTGTTCGTCAGCTTTCTGGGTATTGGCACTGGCCTGCTGCTGGTGTCCTGTATCGTTTTGGTCGGGGTCGGCTATTGGATATTGAATAATCGCGGGGATGACCCCGATAAACAAGCCGAGGTTGGAACGCCTTCTACCCCACCCACCGCCACGATTTTTGTAGTGGGGGAAGTCCCCACCAGCGGCCCAACCAACACGCCTACCATCGAGATTTCATCAACCCCCACCAACACCGCGACCATTCCGCCGACCTCAACAGCCGCCGGGCCGACATTGACCTATACATTTGTGCCTCCCACTCGGTTACCTGCGACCAATACAGCCACTTCGACCCGTACCCTGCTGCCCACCAATACGTCCGAACCCACCTTACCGCCGACGATTGGGCCAACTGCCACCACCGGATTTACACCATTTCCAACCAACACGCTCGAAGCGCCACTCCGTACCAGCGTTAGCCAATCAGGCGGGGCGGTAATCTCACCCACTGCAACAAGCACCATGCCGCCTGCAACATTGATGCCATCCCCAACCGCGACCGCCGCCACTGGTCAGCGCATCCGCTTGTTTTATGACAGTGCAAGTTTCTATTTATGGAATCCCACCCGCAGCCGTATTGTCCTAGAAAATCTTGCGTTCGAGGCAATTGACAGCACGGGCCTCTCAGCAGGCTATCGTTTTGATGGCTCACGCTGGGCCGAATTCTACGCATATGCCGAGCCAAACAACTGTGCCAGTATCGAAATTACCACTGGCCCAACATGGTTACGGCCTCGTCAATGTGTGGTCTATAACGCCGAGGTGACCCCCCAAAGCAGCGCCTCGTTTATTTTTTGGGTCTCTCGCTCCGGCATAACACAATTTCGTATCCTGTGGAATGAGCAAGAAATTGGTCGCTGCACCATTGGCGCAGGTCAATGTGATGTGTTTTTACCGTTCTGAAAACTTGGCTTAATCCGACCAGCAGGCTTAAAATGGGACTCAGCTTCCTGTACACAAACTGAAGGTTGCCCATGAATTCCCCGTCCAATCTTCCATCTCAATCAAATACATTGCTGTTCCGCCTCATAATGGGTGCGGTCGGATTGGGAGTCTTGTTGTGTCTGCTGTTTATCCTGATTGGGCCATCCTTGCTGGATGAGCGCGGCGGCGATTTCGACTATATACCACCAACCCGCGACCGTACCTTACTGGCGCAACTCACCAAAACAACAGCCATTCCACCCACAATCGAAGCGATAACAGAAATTCCGTCGTCGCCAACACCCCATGCCACCGAAACAACCCAGACTTTGACTCCCACGCTTGTTATCGAATCAGTAGGGTCTACAGCAACGTTCACCTATCTGCCACCAACCCGTGTTTCCCCTTCACCTACTGCGACCCTTGTACCAACCAACACCGTATTGCCAACCATGACGGCAAGTCGTGTTCCACGTGCGAGCCATACGCCACATCCCAGTGCCACCGCATCTAATAGCCCGATGCCAATATTTACCATGACTGCCCCGCCTAGCATGGTAGCATCACCCAGCCCAACCCAAAAACCGTCCAATACGTCTTCCCCCACTCAATCGCCAAGCGTAACGGCCACAGCATCACCATCACCGACCCCTATTGCCAGTGTCACTTCATCACGGACACCTAGCCCAACTTCCACGATTGAACCCTCCTCAACCGTGCTTTTTCCAACCGGGCGCAAATTACATCTTTTCTATGATGCCAATAGTTTTTATGTCGCTAATCCCAATAGCACACCCGTCGAAATCAGTTTATTGATGTTTGAGGCGCTAAACACTGGTGGTGATTTGACCGGACAGCGATTCTCTGGCAATACATGGGCGCAGATTTACGGTGTAGTTGAACCAAACGGCTGTGTGGCGATTGAGATTTTCGGGGCAGGGACGGCACTCGAACCGCCGATCTGTGTTTTTTACAACGCCACGATCAATCCACCCGGCACTTCATCTACCATTTTCTGGGTAACACAACCGACATTTGTCGTATTTTGGAATAACCAAGAGATTGCCCGTTGCGAAATTGCGGCAGGGGAATGTCATATTTTTGTGCCATGATTGGAGAAGACCATGCACCAGATCATCGAAAATATCTACACCTTGACCGGGCTACCCGCTGGCCGGGTCTACTGTTTGGTAGACAGTGATGGATTAACCCTGATTGATGCCAGTATCGCGCCTGCTGGGAAACGCATCCTAAAGCAAATCGCCGCACATGGGTATCAGCCCAAAGATGTCAAACGGATTTTGATTACCCACGCCCACCCCGACCACGTTGGCGCACTGCCCTATTTGAAAGAAACAACCGGCGCACCCGTTTGGTCATCCGCTTTAGAAAAACCCGTCATTCAAGGCGAAATCGCTGTGCCACGCCCCAAATCACGCCTCCCTATTCCTGATACCAAATATAAGCCTGTTCCAGTTGACCGTGAACTGAACGACGGCGAAACCCTACCCGAAATCTTGGGTGGCCTACAAGTCATCTTTACACCGGGTCACGCGCCGGGGCACATTTCATTCTGGCATCCCGAAAAACGCATCTTGTTTGCAGGCGATGTCATATTCAATATCCCCCGTAAAATGCGCCTGCCAATCGCGCTCTTCACCGTTGATATGGCTGAAAATCGGCGTTCTATCGCCAAGATCGCGGCGCTCGAACCCAAAATCTTATGCTTTGGGCATGGCAAGCCAATCACCCAAAACGCCACCGAACAATTGCGGATATTCGCGCAGAAATACGGATTAGCGTAATCAATAAGTCCGATTGACGATAAACGCTACAACCTTAAACAACTCATCCCGATAATCCGACGGTTTCGGATACTGCATCTCTAGGCCCTGCACCACTTCGGCATAATGACTCTGTGCCTCGGCCTGAATCGCTTCCTGCACCCCCTCCGCCGTCAAAATATCATACAGGCGGGTCGTGATGTCGGCAGGTAGCGGCGCGGGATGTTGATAAAGCTCGCGCAATTCGCTGACCACATGCTGCGCAAGGTGTTCATAGGCCCACAGAATCGGCAGCGACTTTTTCTTGGCAGTCAAATCATCACTGGCGGATTTTCCGGTTTCTTCCGGCTTACCCCAGATGCCTAACACATCATCTTGAATTTGAAACGCGATACCGAGATGCCGTCCAATGGCAACGAGGGTATCCGCTTGGGCAATCGGCGCACCAGCGAAAATTGCCCCACCAGCCAATGCCGCCCCTAAGAGTGGCCCGGTTTTCAATTCGACCATCAAGCGATATTCATCGGCCTGCACATCATCCCGGCCTTCAAACGATATATCCAACATCTGCCCTTTGACCGTATCCACACACGCTTTTGCTAAAATACGCTCGGCGTAGACAATCACACGCGGGTCGAGATTGGGCACATCCGCTTCCGCCACAATCTGAAAACTGATGCCATACGCCCCATCACCCGTGTTAATCGCCTGATTCACCCCCCACAATTTCCACACCGTCGAGCGCCCCCGCCGCAAATCGGAGTTGTCCATCACATCATCATGGATCAGCGAAAAGTTGTGGATGAGTTCAATTGCCGAGGCCATCGCCAGTGCATCTTCGGGTTTGCCTCCCATTGCGCCGCACGCAAGCATCGTCAGCAGCGGGCGAATTTGTTTGCCGGGGTTAATTTTCGCCGGATGCCCCTCCGCATCTAGCCAACCCAAATGATAGCCAAGCATGGCTTCCAATAAGGGGGAGTCACTCAGATGTTTTTCGATGATACGTTGATGGTAATCATTGAAGGCCGTTAGCAGAGAAGCGGAGAGATTTTGCTTGCCCATGAAATATCCTTATGCGGGGTGGCTTTTCATACCATGAATTGTACAGGGCAGTCTGGCAAATTTAAAGCGATGTTAGCATAAATTCACGATATACTAAGCCGTTGCACATGAATTTTTGGCAAGTATAGCGAGGGTGAGATGCGCTTGGCCTTAGTACATGACTGGCTCAATCAAATGGGCGGGGCGGAAGATGTCCTAGAGGCATTGGTCGCCCTCTATCCTAATGCCCCCATCTACACCAGCATCTATTGGCGTGAAAAAATGCCCGCCCATTGGCAAAAATGGGATTTGCATACCCTCTGGATAGACCACCTACCCAAAATCCACCAGAAGCACCAAGCCTTTTTCCCCCTATATCCATTGGCATGGGGCGGTCTAAAACTCGCCGATGTGGATGTCGTCTTGAGCAACAAAAGTGGCTTCTGTCATGGGTTAAGAGTCGGACCAGCGACAGTGCATGTCTGTTACTGCCTCGCCCCCACCCGCTACGTCTGGCAATATGACGCCTATATGGAACGCGAAAATGTGCCCAAGCCGATTCGTTTGGCCCTGCGCCCCTTGATTGGCCTCTTGCGCCGCTGGGACTACCGTGCCGCCCAAAAAGTTCACCATTTCATCGCCATCAGCACCGAAATTCAGCAGCGCATCCAGCAATATTACGACCGCGAATCGGTAATCATCTATCCCCCGGTAGACACCCAACGTTTTGTGCCCGTCCCTGATGTTGGGGACTATTTTTTGAGCATCGGTCGGCTGATCCCCTATAAACGGGTGGATTTAGCGGTGCAGGCCTGTACACAACTCGGTTTGCCCCTCAAAGTTGGTGGACGGGGACGCGATATTGACCGATTAAAAAGGTTGGCTGGCCCGACGGTGGAGTTTTTGGGCTATGTGCCGGACGAAGAATTATCGGGGTTGTTCGCCCATGCCAAAGCGTTTATTTTCCCCGGCCTCGAAGATTTTGGCATCACCCCCGTGCAGGCCCAAGCCGCCGGACGCCCTGTCATTGCTTACAAAGGCGGAGGTGCGTTGGATACCGTGATTCCCGGCAAGACGGGTGTTTTATTTGAGGAACAAACCGTCGAATCACTGATGGCGGCATTGCAAGCCTTTGACGCCAGCACGTATAATCCTGCCGATTGTCGCGCCCACGCCCTCCAATTCGATGTGCAGGTATTTAATCAACAAATCGCCGACTTTGTGACGGGTGCATGGGAGAAAGGGACTCAATAAACTTGGAACTGCTCACCCTATTGAACTTTATCCTGCGCCGCTGGTGGCTAATTGCCATTCCCGCCGCGATTACTTTGCTGTGGAGTCTACCTGCCATCCCGGATGCCATTTCCCCGCCGGAGACCTATGGCGCAAGCATACGATTTACCGCCGCCGCCCCGCCCGATGCCGCCAACGCAACCGCTGTACCCGAAAATTCGACCAGCGGCACGTATGAAGATACCGCCTACGTTCCTTGGTTGGCTTCGGAATATGTCGTGGTCAACATGCCGCAGTGGGTAACGAGCAGCAATTTCGCCAATGAGGTCAGTGCCACCCTTCTAAGTGACCACAATTTGGACATCAGCGCCGACGATTTGCGCCCCGCCTTCGCCGCCGACAGTGCCCGTAGCATTTTTGTGGTCTATTTTGGTTGGGGCAACGAAGCCGAATTGGAAAAAATCGCCGCTGCTACTATTACGGTTTTGCAGACCCGCAACCAGCAATATTTCCCCCAGTTCGCCTATGCCCCCGCCCAAATTGTGCCGCTGGACGAAATTGACGTGGTGCGTACTGTGCCACCCATGACTGCCCGCCTCAATCCGTTTATTCGCATGGTGATAGGCTTGGCAGCCGGGCTTGGTTTGGCGGCATTAGCGGAATATTTAGATGACAGCGTGCGCGAGAAAGCCGACCTTGAAAAACTCGGCCTCGAAGTTTTGGGAAGCATTCCCCGAACCTAGCCGATTGCACCACCCCTTGACGCCGCCTGACAGACGATTGAACAACGGGCTAGGCGATAGGGGTTGTCTACCGCTATAATGTGCGGCGCTTTGCCAAAATTGCGGAGAATACCGTTTATGAATTTGCTAGATTATGTACGTGTGCTGGTGCGGCGCGGCTGGATCATCATCCTTGCGATTATGATTACCGCCGGGGCTGCGTTCGGCTTTAGTAAGGCCCAAACCGTCGAATATCGTGCCACCCAAAAAGTGCTGCTGCTGCCTGCCCGAAACGACCTCGGCCTCTCGGAAACGCTGCGTATCTTGCTGCGGAGTTTTGTGGAATATCTCAATACTGACACCGTTGCCAACAGCGTGATTGACACCCTTCAACTCGATATGCAACCCGGTGATTTGCGCTCGAATACCACCATCAATTCCGACCCGACCACCCTGACCATTCAAATCGCTGTAGATTTGCCGGATGGCCCACAAGCCGCCGCGATTGCCACTGAATGGGGTCGCGCATTGGTCACTTTCCGTGATCGGGAGAACAGTGACCTCATCCGCCAAGACCGTATTGAGGCCCAACTACTCGATACCGCCACCTATGGTCAGCATCGCCCCAACACCCAAGTGAATGTGTTAGCAGGGGCGATTCTGGGCCTGATTATTGGGTTCATTGTGGCGTTTGTGCTGGAGTATCTGGAATCGAATATTTTGCGTCGGGCCGAGGATGTGGAGCGATTGCTTGAAATCCCCTTATTGGCGATTGTGCCGGAGGCCGAATAAATAATGGCTGTTGATTTGATTACCCTTAAAGACCCGCGTTCGCCTGCATCCGATGCCTATCGTACTCTGCGAACCAATTTGTTATTTAGCAATCTCGATCAGCAGGTCATCACCATTGGTGTGACGGCCCCCGCCCAAGACAATCACAAAAGCATCGCCACCGCTAACCTTGCTGTGACCCTTGCGCAAAGTGGGCGGCGTACCGTGTTGGTAGATGCTGATTTGCGCCGACCCGAACAGCATACCGTTTGGGGCCTGCCCAATGAGCGCGGCCTAACCACGATGGTCTTGGAAAACAGCGCCCTCGAAAATCCACCCTTAAATACTACCGGGGTTGAAAATCTACAGGTACTCACCAGCGGGCCATTACCTCCCAATCCAGTGGATGTGCTGGCATCGGTGCGGCTGGATGCGGTCATTCAGCAGTTGATGAAATCGGCTGATTTTCTGGTGTTCGAAATGCCGCCTGTGTTGGTCGCTGCCGACGCGCTAGTATTGGGGCAGAAACTAGGTGGGGTATTGTTGGTCGTTCAGGCCAATAAATCACGCCGCGACCATGCGACTCGTGCTAAACTTCAATTGGAGCGTGTCGGGGTCAGAATCTTAGGGGCGGTGCTGCTAGACGCCAAACCCGACAGCACCTCCATGAGCTATCGTTAACGACAAAATAGATAGGCATTGCCTATTTTTTGGGCAGGTATCAGACCTACCCGTACCAATGGTCACTATTTTAGATAGAGGGGACGACCTTGAAAGGACTTATTCTCAGCGGCGGGAAAGGGACTCGGCTTTATCCACTGACCTATACCCGCGCTAAACAACTCATACCTGTTGCCAATAAGCCAGTCTTGTTCCGCGTGATTGAAGCCATCCGTGACGCGGGGGTTGAGGAAATCGGCATAGTCATTGGCGACACTGGCCCACAGGTACGTGAAGCCGTCGGGGATGGTAGCCAATTCGGCAACGTTCGCATTACCTATATCGAGCAAGATGCACCCGCAGGCTTAGCCCACGCCGTCAAAATCTCCCAAGAATTTTTAGGTAATGACCGCTTCGTGATGTTCCTCGGTGACAATGTCCTGCAAGGTGGCATCAGCGAACTAATTAAAGATTTTGGCAACCATCCCGAATGGAACGGCCAAATTGTGCTAACCCCCGTGCGCGAAGCCCAATATTATGGGGTCGCCAAACTGCGCGAAGATGGCAGCATTGAATATTTGGTGGAAAAACCTGCCAACCCGCCTTCCAATTTGGCTCTCGTCGGCATCTATATGTTCGACCCCAACATTTTTAAGGCTGTCCATTCGATCAAGCCCTCCAAACGCGGCGAATTGGAAATCACCGACGCGATTCAATGGCTCATTGAAAATGGCTACGTCGTATTCCCGCATGTTCATCGTGGTTGGTGGATTGATACAGGCAAACCCCATGACATGCTCGACGCCAATGGTAAGGTGTTGGATGAACTAGTTCCGGTCATCAAGGGTCATGTAGATGCCAATTCATTGGTAGATGACCGTGTAACGATTGAAGAAGGCGCGGAAGTCATTAACAGTGTGATTCGCGGCCCTGCCATCATCGGCAAAAACTCGCGCATCGTGAACAGCTTTATCGGCCCATTCACCAGCATTTATTACAATGTGGTGGTCGAAAATAGCGAATTGGAACGCTGCCTTGTTTTGGAACACTGCTGCATCTCCAATGTGCCTGTGCGTATACAGGACAGCTTAATCGGGCGTTATGCCGATGTCGGTGTTGCCGATTCCAAGCCCCATGCCTATAAGATGGTATTGGGCGATTACAGCCAAGTTCGTTTGTTGAAGTAGCCAGTTTGAGGAAATTGAAGCAAGATGAAGAACATTCTCGTTACGGGCGGGGCCGGGTTTATCGGCAGTGCCTTTGTCCGCCGCATGGTCAAGAAATATCCCGACTACAACATCATTGTGTTGGACAAGCTCACCTACGCAGGCAATCTCGATAATCTGTTAGAAGTGGACGACGAACCCAATTATCGCTTTGAAAAAGGCGATATTGCCCACGAAGAGACTGTCCAGCGTGTGTTGAAGGATTTTCAGATTGATGCGGTGGTCAATTTTGCCGCCGAGTCGCATGTTGACCGCAGCATTCTGAATCCCCATGCCTTTGTCCATACCGATGTCGTCGGGGTCTACATTCTGCTGGAGACCTGCCGCAAATTAGGCATCAATCGCTTCCATCACGTTTCGACCGATGAGGTATATGGCAGCATCCCCGAAGGCTATTTCAAAGAAGGCGATTCCCTTGAACCCAATAGCCCCTATGCCGCCAGCAAAGCGGGGGGTGAGTTGATGCTGCGGGCCTATCAGGTGACCTATGGAATGCACACCACTGTGACACGTGGCAGCAACACCTTTGGCCCTTATCAATACCCTGAAAAGATCGCGCCGTTTTTTATCACCGAAGCGATTGATAATCGCCCCTTGCCGCTGTATGGTGATGGGATGCAGGTGCGCGATTGGCTGTATGTGGATGATCATGCCGACGGCATTGACCTAATTTTGCACAAGGGTGCTCCGGGCGAGATCTACAACATCGGCGGGGAAAACGAACGGCATAACATCGAAGTCACTAAACTGATTTTGGAAACCCTCAGCAAGCCCGAAACGCTGATTAAGTATGTCGAAGATCGTCCCGGCCATGACCGCCGCTATGCCCTGACCAACGATAAGCTGCGGGCGCATTTCGGCTGGCATCCCGCCACCGACTTTGAAACCGCCATGCGTCAAACCATTCAGTGGTATATTGATAACGAATGGTGGTGGCGCAAAATCAAGACGGGCGAGTATCTGGAATTTTACAAACAGCAATATGAAGACCGCCTCGCCAAAGCAAAATAGGCCAAAAACGGGGGCGGTTGTTATAATCGCCCCTAAAATCATTCTTGAGGGCTTAAGAGCTAGTGAAGCGATTATTCGATAGAACCTTTTGGAAACACCTTTGGATATCCATCAGTCGTCCAGTTGAACGGGTATTGACTCAACTGAATAGCATGACGGACGGCTTACTTGGCGAGTTGTTCCATGCCATCTATCGCTTCACCAAATATGGCCCGCACGAAGCCGCCGCCCTCTCCTACTATGCCCTGTTTTCATTATTCCCCCTGATTTTGCTCATCATCGTTCTAGGCGTCTCCATCGTTGGCGATTCAGCCCGTGCTCAGGTCGGCGATATCTTGGCGCTGTTTTTCCCCGGTGAGACAGCAGCGGTGTTGCAAGATGGCATTACACTGGCCCTCGAAGAACGCGGCTCTGTCAGTCTATTTGCCGCCATTACACTGGTATGGTCTTCCAGTAGTCTATTTGGCAATTTAGAAGCAGTCTTGGGGCGAACCTTTGGTGTGCCCACAGGCCGCAAAATCTATGAACGCCGCTTGATCGGGGTGTTCATGATTAGCACCTTCATCATTTTTTTGGTGGCGTCGCTCATCACCAATCTACTATTCAGTTTTTTGAATCTGCTGTTTTTGAATCAATTTAATACATGGCTACGTATGGCAAGTCTCTTTATTCCAACCGCCTTTAATGCCGCCATTTTTGCGATGTTATATGGATTTTTGCCGCGTCGTGCCCTTTTGCGTTGGGATGCAATTCTACCTTCGGCGCTGCTCGGCGGATTAGCATTTGAACTTGCTAAGCGGGTTTTTGTGTATTACCTCTCGAATGTCTCAACATTGAATTACATCTATGGCTCGGTCACGGCAGTTGTCGTATTTATGCTTTGGGCCTATTATACGTTTTCATTGATTCTGATTGGCGCTGAAATTTGTGTGGCGCTCAATGAATGGCTGGGGCCACAGTTGACCTCTCTCCGTGAAGAAAGCCAACCCCCGACCCTCATGTTAAGCGGACAAATTTTTCCGCCGCGCCTCAATCCGCCAGACCAAGATACCCATCCCTAACTGATATAGTGCAAAGCCCATGAAACTACGCCAAAAAACGCTCCTTATCATCGTCCTCACGTTGGTTAGTATGGTCGTGCTGCTGGTTGGGGCTTCCCAATTCATCGTGTTAGACAGCTACCGCCAGCTTGAGGAGGACGACACCAAACAAAATGTCCAACGTGCCAAAAACGCCATTCAAGTAAATTTGGAAGACCTCCAAAAATCAACGGTTGATTATGGCGCATGGGACGAGACATGGCAGTTCGCTCAGGGACGTTACCCGGAGCATCCTGAAATCAATCTCCACGAGGATGTTTTTAAAACAATTCAAACGGACATTCTGATCATCTTAGATGTCGACGGACATGTCATCTATGACGCTGAATTTGACACTTCCACCGATGAACTTGTGCAATTATCGCAAGAAGTAATTGATAACGTCCTTGCATTTCCATCTTTCATCAACTATCAAGACACAAATCAAAGCGCCAGCGGGATCGTGCTTTTCAACAACACCCCCTTATTGGTCGCCTCGGCCCCCATCATTACTAGCCTCCGCACCGGGCCAATCACTGGAACATTCATTTGGGGGCGCTATTTGGATCGCGGGCAAATCGCCGAACTGGCTGAAACCCTGAAGCTATCATTAGAAATCTACCCCATTGATAGCCCCCGACTGCCGGACGACTTTGCACAAGCCCAGTCGCAATTAAGCTCCGCCAATGCCACGTACATTGACCCCCTAAGCGATAATCGGGTGGCCGGTTATGCGGTCATGAATGATCTGGCAGGTAACCCGGCACTGCTCATCCGTATAGATCAACCCCGCGATATTTATGAACAGGGCCAGCGCACCCTACTCTATTTTGCCCTTGCGCTGGTTGGGATTGGCATAGTCGTTGGTGTGACCATGTGGACGCTGGTTGACCGCGTATTGGTCAAGCGCCTGACCCGGTTCGGGATGACGGTTCAGGCCATTGGTGAACACGGTGATTTATCCGAACGGGTAACCCTCTCCGGCACCGATGAAATCACCACCTTGGGCCAAGAAATCAACGCGATGTTGGGCGCACTCGAAAAAACGACCGCTGATCTACGCCAAGCTAAAGAAGAAGCCGAGGCTGCCAATCGGTCTAAAAGCACCTTCCTTGCCAATATGAGTCATGAATTACGCACCCCCATGAACGCGATTATTGGCTACAGCGAGTTAATCATCAAAGGCACCTATGGCCCTGTCACCGAAAAACAAGTCAACCGGCTGGATCGTGTGATCGAAAATGGCCGGCATTTGCTGAGCCTAATTAATGACGTGCTGGACTTGAGCAAAATCGAAGCAGGCCGGATGGAACTCCATCTGGAATCCTTTGCTGTTGAAGATTTGCTACAAACGGTCATTGATGCCGTCCGCCCCTTGTCTGAACGTAATCAAAATGCCATCACCGTCCATATCGCGCCGAATCTGGGTCATATCCACGCCGATTTAACAAAAGTGCGGCAGATATTGTTTAATCTTCTCAGCAACGCCGCCAAGTTTACGAATGCTGGCACAATTACCCTAACGGCTCAACCCCAGACGAAAGGCAACCTAGCCGGATTCCAATTTGTCGTCAAAGACACAGGGATTGGGATTCCCCTCGAACAGCAGAGCCGCCTATTCCAAGAATTTATGCAGGCCGACAGCAGCACCACCCGTCAATATGGCGGCACAGGGCTTGGCCTAGCCATTACCCGCCGCTTCTGTCAGATGATGGGTGGCGATATTGAATTTATGAGTGCCGAGGGTCAAGGGTCGGCGTTTACCGTTTGGCTGCCAAAGGTAGTCGAACTGGTAGGGGGCGGGATTGTCACTTCTACTACATCCTCTCCCATGTCTGCCGACGGCTCAATGGGAGATCGCCGCCCCGTATTGGTCGTGGACGATGACCCCGCCACCCGCGAGTTAATTGAACATCATCTCAAAGAAGAGGGTCTGCCTGTTGTCACGGCTCAAAATGGACAAGAGGCACTGCGGTTGGCAAAAGAATTACACCCCATCGCCATCACCCTCGATATTGTCATGCCCGACATGGACGGCTGGAACGTCTTAGCCCGCCTCAAAGCCGACCCGGAATTGGCCCATATCCCGGTGGTGATTTTGACCATTCGTGATGATAAAAATGTCGGCTATGCGCTTGGGGCAACCGATTTTCTCACCAAACCAATTGAGCGCGAACGGTTGGTGGGTGTCCTAAAACGCTATGATTGTGCCCAACCGCCGTGCCCGGTCTTGATTGTGGAAGACGACCCCAACACCCGCACCATGTTGGCAGATATGGTCAAAACAGAAGGCTGGCATGTGATGGAAGCCAGCAATGGGCGTGAAGGCTGGGAACGCATCGAAGAAAATCAACCCGCCCTGATCCTGCTCGACTTGATGATGCCAGAGGTGGATGGTTTTCAGTTCCTAGAAAAAGTGCGCCATCATGAAAAGTGGCAGCACATCCCGGTGATTGTCGTCACTGCAATGGATTTGACCAACGAAGATCGCCAGCGGTTACATGGTAGCGTCGAAAAAATTATCCAAAAAGGGGCATATGGTCGGGATGCTTTATTGGGCGAAATTCGGCGCTTGGTGGCGGCCTATGTTCAAAAATAATCGGTTTATTGGCCTGTTGGTCACGCTTATCCTTTTGCTAGCCCACCCGTCATTCTCCCAAGCCCAATCCAACCCCCTCTACATCGTCTATATCAACGATCAGGCGGGTCTTTCCATCATGGCCCAAACCGGGGGTGGTTGGAGTGCGCCGCAGATATTTGTCGCCGCGACTGATCTGCCTGTTTATGCCCTGCACGCCGCCCCCGACGGGCAAAAGCTCGCCATCATTTATGCCCAACCCTATGCCAACGGCTCACCTGTGATGCTGAAGGTCTATAGCGTGCCGGACGCCACCCTGCTGTTTGAACAGAATTTACTTCCCGCCAATCTGACTGTTTTTAATGAGCCAGATTTGGGTAATCCCTTATATGAAATGGCGCGTGCCGTGACTACTGCTGCTTGGTCACCCGACGGACAGCGATTGGCGTTTGTATCTGGGCAAGATGGCATCAGTGCCAATATCTACCTTGTAGATTTTGCCACCAATCCCACCGCTATCGCGCTCGAAACCCGTTCCGGTGCGGCGGCATTTCTTAGTTGGTCACCCGACGGCAGTTGGCTAGTCTACAGCGATTTAGAAACGTTTGGCGGGGCGGGTTATGTCAGTCAGGGCATCTATGCAGTGCATCCAGCCGATGGACAAGTGCTCACGATGGACGAAGGCACACTTTATCCAACGGATGTCACCCGTGTTGGCTGGCGTGGCAATGATACCTTCCTATTTTCGCCCCCCAGTTACACCGCCGGAGCACGTGGCCTCTATGGGTGGCATTTAAACGATGGCACAACCACCGCCTATTTACCGGAAGCAGCCGAAAATACCCTGCCTGTCTATGACCCCATCAGCGACATTGCCGCGTTTGTCGTCCCCCCCCAAGCCGGCAATTTGGTTTTTGAGCCGGGGGTCTATGTCATGGCACTGGCCTCCAGCACACCGATTCAAATCGCAACAGGCGATTGGTATGATGTGCGGCTGGTCAGCAGCCCCTATTTTCAGGCGGTTGGTGGGATGGGTGAAATGCTCATCAACGGTCAAACCTTTCAACAAAACAGCCTACCCATTGGCGAATTAGGCACATTTATAACCCCCAATATCAGCGGCGCAGTAGCCTATTTTATGGATGGTATCCAATTGAGTGGCTTGGATGGCAGCAACCCCGCCAAACTTCCGATTGAAGGCGCTTTACCCCCCACATGGTCACCGGATGGTCAATGGTTTATCACCTATGGCTTCACCAGTTCGGGTGCTGGTTTGTTGACTGTGGATGTATCTACCCAAGTTGCAACCCTACTAGATACTACCGCTGCGATTGGCGGTCTATGGGCCTTGGTGTACGATACGACACCCTAAAAAATTCGCCCGACCCCTTTTGCCCCAAAATCACTACTTAAAATAAGGTAGCGCCTTAAAAGGTTTAGGTTAAAATACCGCGTTGCAGGAATGACTGCATTTTGAATTTTTTACCTAAGCCGATAAGGACATTCACCAATGGCGGATATTCGTAACACACAAGAAATTTTTGGCGATTTTGTTGGCAGCTTGTTGACAATGGGTGAACGTGGCGTTGAAGCCCTCATCATTACCCGTGCCGTCGCTCGCAGCCTGATTCGCAAGGGCATCCTGACCGAACAAGAACTGCTAGACACCATGCGCGAAATCTTGACCCAAGAGGTCGCCAAAAATCAGGAAAGTCAGTTTGTCATGGAGAAATACAAGGAGCTTCTAGAAAGTTTGGGGCATGGTGGGGCAACTGGCGAATAAGTCCATCTCCACAACTGGCCTAGACTTTCCTCTTATGCGCCGAACCTATACAATTAGGGTGATGGGTAGTGTAGGTTTTTCTTCGGGAACTCCCCAAGCACACGTCGCAAGTTCGGGACGGTTCGGAAGTATATGGCAAACATACACAAAATAGTAGAAACATACCGGGGGCGGGGGCTTTCCAAAGCCGAAAAAGGCGACTACGCAGGCGCGATTGAGGACTTTACACAGGTCTTGCGACTGGATCCAAATGATGCCGCAATTTACTACAATCGTGGATTGTGTTATCTGTTCACTTTCCAATATGACCGAGCGATTGACGACTTCAACGAATCACTCCGACAGTTCCCGGTCTATGCCGCTGCCATTCAAAACCAAAGCATTGCACGCGCCAACTTGGGCGATTTTGATGGGGCGATGCAAGACTATGATGAACTGTCGGTGATTACTCGGTTACAGGCCGAAGCCCATTTTAATCGCGGGATTGCACGCGGCGAACAGCGCAATTTTGACGCCGCTATCCAAGATTTTAATGAGGCCCTCCGCATCCAGCCCAAAATGGTGGAGGCCGTCCTTAGTCGGGGCAGTGCCCATCTTGGCAAAGGAATGCCCGATAAGGCCCTTGCCGATTTTTCTGAGGCGATCCAGATTGATCCCTCGTCACAAACCTACTATGTGCGTGCAGTCACCCGCATGGACATTGGCGATATAGAAGGGGCGATTGCCGATTTTTCGCAGTCTATCCAACTTAATCCAGATTTCCCCGGCGCGTACTACAGTCGGGGGGTGGCATGGGGTGATTATGGCGAAACGGATAAGGCCCTTGCCGATCTAAATGAGTTTATTCAGCGTGAACCCGACGACCCGTTTGGCTACTATACTCGGGGGATGATTCGGGCTGACCTGTTTGATATTCACGGCGCATTAGCCGATTTCAGCGAGTCTATTCGCCTCGAGTCGGAGTTTCCCCCGATCTTTAATGAACGTGGGACGCTGTACATGGAACTAGGGCGACCCGACTTGGCCCTTGCCGATTTTACCCAAGCCATCGAGCTTGATGCTGATTCTGAGGAGGGTTTTTTCAATCGTGGGTTGGCCCATCTTGATTTAGACAACTTGCCCGCCGCCATCGCTGATTTCACCGCAGTAATTGAAAGATCACCTACCGCCGAGATTTATCTACAACGGTCTTTTACCTATGCACGGCTGGACGATTGGGACAAAGCCATTGCGGATGTCAATCGGGCCATTGCCCTAGAACCACAGCTTGCCGGGGCCTATCATGCGCGGGGACTGCTGCGCATGGATCGGGAAGAATATCAAGCAGCCATTGACGATTTTTCTAAGAGCATCGCACTCGACGCGGAAAATGTGGATGCCTATAATGAACGCGCCTTTGCCTATTTCCAACTGGACGATGTGCAGCAGGCGATTCAAGACCTAAATGTTGCCATCAAACTTGACCCCGATTACCCGGAATCCTATAACAATCGGGGGCAGATGCGAAAAATTCGGGAGGATTTTCGGGGGGCTATCCGTGATTTCGGCAAAGCCATCGCGCTTGACCCGGATTTTGCCGAGGCCTATGCGAATCGTGCCGATGCCTATATCATGACTGGCAACTTAGATGCGGCATTTCATGACCTAAACCGGGTGATCCGCCTTGAGCCAGAAGAATCACTCCATTATCTGGCGCGTGGGTTGCTCAATGCTGATTTTCAGAATTACAAGCAGGCCATCACAGATTTAAAGCGATTTCTAAAAATGGGTGGCGGCTCTACCTATGGCAACCAAGAAAAAATCGAAGGGCTGCTTAAAGAATTAGAAACACAAAAGAAGGCATTGGATGGAGTGCCATCCCCGACGCCTGTTGCAAAACAGCCCAGTCGGAAAAAACCAGTGGGTGAGCCGAAGTCGAAGCGTCAAACGCCCAAAATGCCATAGAATTGGAGATGAACAGCGTGGTCAGTGGAATAAGGGGAGGGGTGTAGTCTTGAACGACGATATTGTGCAAAGAGATTCTGCCCTTGAACGTGTGTTGGATATTAGCCGCCAGATGGCAGAAAATCGCGAATTACAACCACTTTTGGAATTTGTAATGCAGCAAGCGGTTGAATTTTCAGGGGGACAGCACGGCTATCTCGTCCTTGTTGAACCAGACGGTGTACTCAATTTTCAAGTGAAGTATGGCAACCCGTCGGATCGTGAAGGCCAATCTGTTAGTCGGTCAATTGTGCAGCAGGTCATTAACACAGGCGAACATGTCCTAACCCGCAACGCGCTTGAAGATGACAATTTTAATGCCATCAAGAGTGTTCTCCGCCTGCGCCTCCAATCCATTTTGTGCCTACCGCTGCGTTCCCGTGGGAAATTGTTGGGGGTGCTGTATCTAGAAAACCGCGACATGCCCAATGCCTTTACATCCAAAGACATTCCCCTACTCAATATGTTTGCGGGGCAGGCCGCCATTGCGATTGAAAATGCCCAACTAAATGAGCAACGAGAACGTTTTGCCGCCGAATTGGAAGAACGGGTGCGCGAACGTACCGCTGAACTGGAAGAAGCCCGTTGGCAGGCCACCGCCAATTGGGAAGCAGCATTGCAGGAAAATCACCTGCGTACTGCCCTGCTCGGCAATATCGCCCATGACCTGCGCTCACCCCTCAATACGGTGGTTGGTGCACTGGACATGATGAAAGAGGGCGTGTTTGGTGATGTCACCGAAGATCAAGTCTTATGGATTGATCGCTCCCTGACTGCTACCCGCCAGATTTTGCGCCTTGTCTCAGATATTTTTGACCTCTCCAAATTGGAACAAGGTGGCCTTGAGCTGTATCCCGAAACGCTAGAAATCGGTGGAATTTTGGAACAGACCTTAGCCATTGCCGAGGGGTTGCGTCAGAACGAAGATGTCGAACTGGCGATTGAAATGACCCCGGATTTACCGCCAGCATGGGCCGATTCTGACCGTATCCAGCAAATTCTGGTCAACTTGGTTTCCAATGCACTGAAATTCACCTCACAAGGCACGATTTTGGTACGAGCCGAACGCGCCGATGACGAGAATCTGTTGTTTAGTGTCGCCGACACAGGCGAAGGGATTCCCACCGAAAACCTGCCGACCATTTTTGACCGTTTTTCGATGGCTGACTTGAACCTGAACCGTCGTCGCAAGGGGACAGGCTTGGGGTTGGCGATTTGCAAGGAACTCGTGGAGCGACACGGCGGTCAAATCTGGGTAGAAAGTCAGCTAGGCGTCGGCACAACCTTCTATTTCACCCTACCTGTATCTCAAGAACGGGTCAAATAGGGCTTATTCCTATAGGCGGTAGTAAGGGCGGTTTGTTATAAATCGTCCTTTTTGTTTTTCTCACCCCGGATCACTTCGGCCTTTAATTGACCGCACCCCGCGTTAATCTCGATACCCCGCCGCACGCGAATCGAACTACTGACCCCATACAGATTCAACGTATCAATAAACACCTTAATGCGCTCAGCATCGGATGGGTGCCCCTCATAGCCAGTCGTGGGGTTTAACGGGATGAGATTGACATGGCACAACATCCCCTTGAGCAAAAACCCTAATCGGGAGGCCTGCTCCACCGTATCATTCTCGCCCTGAATCAAGGCCCATTCAAATGTCAACCGTCGGCCCGTTTTTTCGATGTAATAGCGACAGGCCGCCATGAGTTCACTCAGAGGCCAGCGTTTGTTGATAGGCAGCAGGGCGTTCCGTTCGTCATCCGTCGCGGCGTGTAGGCTGATCGCCAATTTCACCTGAAGGTCTTCATCGGCAAAGCGTCGAATCGCCGGCACGAGTCCAACCGTGCTAAGGGTGATATGACGCTGTCCAATCCCCAAACCATCCTGTGAGGTCATGCGGTGGATGGCCTCCAATGTTGCATCATAATTGTGCAATGGCTCACCCATGCCCATCAGAACAACATTACTCAAGCGATCGGCATCAGCTTCCAAAATCCGCCCAAAATGGATGGCCTGCTCAATAATTTCTCCGGCGGTCAGGTTACGGGCAAACCCCATCTGGCCTGTCGCGCAGAATACACATCCCATCGCACAACCCGCTTGCGTACTGATACAGGCCGTCCGCCGACCATCGTCATAAATCATCAGCACACTTTCAATAAACTGCCCGTCACTAAGGCGATAGAGGCGTTTGAGTGTGCCATCACGGGCTTCTTTTTCGGCGGCAATGGTCAAGATGCCAATACGGGCTTCTGTCGCCAACCGTTCGCGTAGAACAGCAGGCAGATTGGTCATTTGCTCAAAGTCGCTGGCCTTGTGGGTATACAGCCATTCCCAAACCTGTTTGGCACGGAATTTGGGTTCGCCCCAACGGGTTAACAATTCTTGTAGGCCCGTCAGCGCTAAATCATAGAGATTAATGCGGGTAGGTTCTGTCATAGATTTTCAGCTAGGTCTAGCTTGTTTTCGTTTCTTTTGGTTCATCCAAACTATGCCAAATGTCGGAATCAGAATGGCCCCAATCCCCGTCCCGCATAACCCCCCACTGCTCTCCTGTTCATTACTGGCAGGGCGCGGGGTCGGTGTTGGGTTGAGGCTGCCGGGGGGCAGGGGTGTCGCCGTTCGGGTAGGCGGAAGCGTCGGCGGTGGGTCAGTTGGTTTGTACACCGTCGGCACAAAATCGCCACGATAAGTTGAAGTCGGTGTTAGGGTAATCGTCGCGGTGGGGCGCGGCGTGTGTGTCGGCGGAATTTCCGATGGCGTGTGTGTCGGCACAGGTGTTGGCGTGCTTTCCAAATATGGATTCCAAGCGGATGCCGTCAGCGCTCTGGGTGTATCAATCCATGCTTCCCAGCGTGAATATACCCGCGACATGGTCAGGCCCGTAAGTTTTTCTATCGCCTGATTTAATGACAGGGCAGGGGATACCGCTTTGGCAAGCTCAAACGGGGCAGATGCCCCATAAATATCCGCTAGATAGAGTGTCAAACCATAGGCTTGTGCCTCCCACAATTCAAACACATCGCTGTCTTCGGCTGGTTCGGCCTCCATCTCCGCCAGTGTCAGCATCCGATCTTCCTGCGAGGCTTTTTTGATTACGGTAATCAACTGACCCTGACTAAAACGGTTATAGAGTTGGCGCAACCCGGCCCTAAACCATGTCGGGACTTCGGCATTTTCCCAGCGCGTCGAATAGACCAGATCAAAGGGTGCGGCGAATACCTCACTCCATTGCCCATAAAAATCGTTGGCACTCGTATAGGCAATCACCAAATCACTGTTGGCATACAACCGGACGAAATCGGCAGGGTCACATGGGTATGTGCGGTCTTCCGAAATGACCACCACAGGCGGAGTTGCGTCGGGGGTGTCTTCAGGAACTTCCCCCTCGGTGCAAAATTGGGTATCAGCGGGATAGACCACCAAACCAATCGGGGCAGCAAAGCCCGTATTCTCGCGCAGCAGATTGATGGATTCAGCTAGTCCGGCGAGGTGGTTAGACCAATCAATCGTATTACCCAGCGCATAAATTTTGAGCGTATCGCTTTCGGCTAACCGCCACTCCTGACCACCCATATCGTGTTGAAAAATGAATTCGCCCTCGGCTGTGGCAGATTCGCCGTCAGTGGTCGTCAGGTCAAATTGATAGGTCAGGGTGCTGAGGAATGGACGCAGCGGGATGCCTCGAATATCCCACTCGATTTCGTATTCGGTTTCTTCGCCAAAATCAATAAAGAGGTTATCTAGCGGTGAGGTCACCTCAAAGGTTTCAAGGAGGGTCTCCTCCTCACGTACCTGCAACTTGATCTCAGCAACCGCGTCACGGGTAGCGGCGGCCCGTACCCGAAATCGAATGAACGAGGGCATCACCACCACCGCCCGATGACCGACGATAAGCTCGGTTGCACCATCATCCTGTGCTACAGCCGGGTAGGACGCCCAAAAGCTGAGGGCGACCAGCCCTATAATGAACCAACGAAAGAGCCGATAGGTTTTTTGCATGGGAGGTCGCCCTAGATTATCTAATTAGAAGCCGTTGGGAAAATAAACGGTGTAACCGTCGGCGGGAAACGCATGGTTGGAATCGGAATGGGCGTCGGTGCCTCTGGTGAAGCCCCAAGCCACGTCCGCCAGCGGCGCTCAATTTCATTGGTCGGTAACCCGGTCACCTGTTCAAGGGCCGTATTAAACCCAACACTCGGCCCTAAGATTTCGGTCAATTGACGATGCACCTCAAGGCCATAGGTCTCAACCAGCCATTTGTAGAATACGTAGCCCATGTCATAGCCAAGCCGATTGCGACCATCCGGCCCTTGTGAATTTTGGCTTGGGCCAGTGCCAATCAATAGGGCAGGCAGTTGACCGTTAGCGGCTAAATTGCGCACGCGCTGTTCATAATCATACATCTGGTAAATCTCAAAGAGGGTCGCGTCGCCTTCGTTTTGCCAAGTCGCTACTGGCAATCCGGCTGGCACAAATTCATCTTGATACAGATGCCCAACCTCATGCAGAACCGTGCCCCACGCAAGGTCAATGACCCCGCCACCCGACACGACCTGTACAATTCCACCCCACGCGGCATTGGTTTGACCGATCACGTTTGGGTTGCCCTGCCCAACACGCCATTCATCAAATGAGGTGCGGTTGGAAAACAGGATTGCACGCGGGCGATAGGATAAAACATCCCCCCATGCGATGCGATAGGTTTCACGTTGGGCCGCCATCGCATCCAGTGTTTGCTGACCCGTGTCTTCGGGCAGGCCTTCTTCAACAAATACAATGACATCTTCGGATTCAAAGCGTTCCCACTGGGTTGGGTCATCGTAATATTCATCGCCGATGAACCATTCGCTACGATAGGTATTGCCCGCCGTATCAGTCAACAGCCAACGATAATTGACCGCAACCCAAGGGGGTGTACCCTCGCTGTTATCATAAACCGCCGTAAACAAACCGGTCGTTTCATCAAAAGCGGCGGCGCGGCGGCCTTGATTGCGTGGGGCGTGCGACCACAACACCGTCGCATTCTCAATATCCCCCTTGCTGCTGCTTACACGGGCCGAAAATTGGAAGCCATTGGGGTAGTTACTGGTAAAACTACGTTCTTCCACTGTCCATTCGGCATCACCCGTTGAAGTTGCCGGGTCACCATAAAAATCACGGGGTTCGGTGCTGCCGCCATCAGATGGGGTAGGGGTAGCAGTTGCGCCAGTTTGGGCAACGGCCTGAAAGCTCATCGCGGCAAACATCAGCAGCAAAAGAGCTATCGAAAGCACAATCGGGACTAGGTTACGTCGACCTTTTTTAATCATAGATAAGTTAGGCAGGGGTCTTTACGATACGATCCTCAAACCCTGCGGGACTCCTTTCACCCTAATTACTATCCAAAGACTGTCTGGGATTTATGAATGCTATTGTGAAGCAATCGTCCAAATTTTTCAACCTACCAAATCCGCTTCAGAATTCACAGAAATTTCCGTTCATGCCACTTTTATCTTTGCTAAAATTTGAGTAGGTTCTTTAACAACAGAAGAGGTCGAATGGCTCACTAAGATAAATCTTGCTTTAAAGGAGACCTTACCCTTGCCTCAACTTAGTAACCATGCCAATGATCGTTCAATAGATCGGAATCTTTCGCAGGAAGACATCGACTTCATTGTGAAATATGGGCATCGTGAACAGCGGGCTGGTGTGATCTTTCGCCAACTGCGGCGCAAGGACATACCAGTTGATAAGCAAATCCAGCGTCAGTATGAACGATTAATTGGCGCCACTGTTGTGCTTTGCAAGTGCAATAATCGTGTCATCACCATGTATCGTGATGAGCGAGCCTTTAAGAAAGATCAGCAGAAAAAGAAGTACAACCTACACAAGATATGTTGTACCGATTGTCCTCGGAGAAACGCGGCCTAGCCGGGTTTTTCTAAGTGCCGCCTTGCCATTCGACCCCCTTCTGTTAATCGGGGAATCCTCTAAATCCTTCCGGTAAATTATCCATCCCCAGTGGCCTATCGCTACTGTCTTCCAACGGGGGAATGGTCATGCGTGAAATCGTGGGAATCCAACCGCCGCGCCCTTTGGTTTCCGCTATGTGCCACACATCCCGTCCGTACATGAAAATCGCGCCCAAACCCGCGAAAGCAACCGCGCCCTGTAAAAATAGCTCAATCGGCAAAGGTAGAGTAATCGGAACATTGGCAATCAACGAAACGGTTAACACCCCTATTGCCATCGCAATCCACCGTTGGCGGCGGGTGGTGAGTGGTGGGATAAAAATGGGGGGGTCATCCGGGCCAGCGATGCGAGTAGCCAGATAATAACGAACGCCCTGCACAAGCGAGTAACCAATCACAAAACAGGTGATGGCGCGTCCCAAAAACACCAGTAAGAACCAGAAACCGCCAATCAGCACGACATTGAGGGTGAATAAAAATACCATCAAAATGATACTGAGGGTCACTTCACCCAGCGTCAGCACCAAAATAAGCAAGGCCAACAAGATGCTAAAAATCATCAGCAGCAACGCCAGCGGAAACGAGAGAAAAAACAGAATAAAGCCCCAACTCGCCGCCGGAATAAACGCCCGCCGCACCCGTCGCCCCGATTCGAGCATCAATACTGGCGTTAATTGCAAGCCCAAGATGCCGATCAAAATCAGCGAGATACTGTCCTGCAAAGTGCGAACGAGGTATGTCCACATGATGCTTAAAAATGTATCAGGCCGTTGGGCCTCGGTGATGTTATTGTTTTCGCGCACCCGCTGATACTCGATTTCGCCTAACACGGTATTGCGTGGAATATTGGCCCGCTGCGTTCCTTCATAGGTCAAATCCCCACGAATGGCGGCCTCATTGCCAATGGTCAGGCCGTTTCCGCGTAGATTGATCGAATAGGGCAAAATCTGAAAAGTGCGGCGGCTGGTTTCTTCACGGGGGTCACCGACAATCGCATCCACATCGCCTTCGACCACGCCCTCGATCACCAATGCCTGTCCCTGAAAATCAACGCTGCCACCCACATGCCCGTTGATGATGGTCTGATAACCAAGCATCAAAATATCACCGGGAAAGTAGGCCCCACGTGCAATTTCTACACTAATCGCCCCTGCCAAAATATCGGAAGTCGAATTGGGCAAAACGGCCCGATCGGTAATTTCTAGCTCCGCGCCAGCAAATCGGATGTCATCCGAGACCTCACCCTGAATGGTCAATTGCCCACCCAAAACCAGAATATCCCCAATGACATGCCCTTCGCGTGTTATATTGACCCGCGAGGCCACCCCCACCAGATCACCATGAATGGTGCCCCGAATCGTCAGATTATTGCAGAAGAAATAAAAGTCGTGGTCAATAACCTCACCCCGACGGACTTCACAGTTGTCCCCCCGCATCCCATCCGAGGCTTCAACAATCCCCACGCCAAGCCCCATAATACAAACCAGCAATCCCACCGTCGCAACACTCAACCGCAGCAACAAACGCCGCAGCAAACGCGAAGGGCGGGTAGAACGGAGAGATTTGGCTGACCTGTGCTGTGGCATGAAGGCTTATTCCTAATTGGAAAAAATCACCAATTCAATATAACTTGTGATTGATAAGTGAGCATTTTACCGCAATTGCCGCGTATAAACAGTTAAAGAATTCAGATAAAAAAGAGCATTTGTCAAGTTTAGAAGTACATTAAATCCTATTTTGCCGATACTTCCAGTCACCATGAAACTATGCTACAATGATTTTTAATCGTTTATACAAAGGGACATGAGTTACCACTCTTACCTTACAACACACCCAACAACTATCTGCTCCCTCGCAGAATGATGGGTGCTGGGCAGCCAAATCAAACAATCGAAGGAGGCCATAGACGCACGTGATTCAGGAACTAATGAACCGGGCAGATCGGCGTGGCTATGTAACGTTCGAAGATGTTCTGGAGGTCATTGAAGCCGAAGGAGAGGACGTTGGAGCCATAGAGTCTGTTCTGGACGAACTGGATGATCTTGGGATTGAACTCCGTCAAGACGACAACGATGCTGTTGTGGCTGATACGGTAGTAGATGTAGATGAAGAGTTCGAACCAGAACAAATACGTGACCCGGAAGTTGGCGACATCAATGCTGTTTCCCCCGATGACCCAGTGGGCCTATACTTCCGTCAAATGGCTCAAGAACCGCTGTTAACTGCGGATGAAGAAATTGAACTCGCCAAACGCATCGAGCGCGGCAAAGAATTATCGGAAAAGCTCGAAAAAGTTGGCCGACATAGTTTTGACCCCGACAAGTTAGCGGAAATGGATACCATCATTTTTGATGGACAATCCGCTCGCGAACACTTGGGACGGGCCAATACTCGTCTGGTCGTCAGCATCGCCAAGCGTTATATGGGCCAAGGGCTTCCCTTCCCCGACCTCATCCAAGAGGGCAACGTGGGCCTGATGCGGGCTGTAGACAAATATGATTATAAGCGTGGCAACCGCTTTAGCACCTATGCGACTTGGTGGATTCGCCAAGCCATCACCCGTGCCCTTGCCCAAAAAACCCGTACCATCCGTATTCCCCTCCACATGACCGAACGTATCCGCCAAATGTATCGCACCGCCCAAACTCTTGAACAAAAATTGGGTCGCCGGCCCTCACCGGAAGAAATTGCGAGCGAAATGGGGATGCCTGCCGAAAACGTCCGCAGTATGATGGACGCCAGTCAACACGCGATTGCACTGGAACGGCCTGTTGGAGACGACGGCGACAGCGAATTTGGCGATTTTATCGAAGACCAAGACACGCCTAGCCCGGTGGAATCCGCGACCCAACATCTGCTTCAGGAAACCATCGAAGAAGTTTTAAGTGAATTAACCCCGCGTCAAAGCCATATTTTGCGTCTGCGCTTTGGTTTGGGTGGGGGCGAGCCACATACGTTGGAAGAAATTGCCAACAAATTTGGTCTCAGCCGCGAACGCATCCGCCAGCTTGAAAAAGAAGCGCTGCGTCGCTTGCGTCACCCACGCCTTGCCCACAATCTCCGCGATTATCTGAATTAAGTGGGTATGGGAGCCGTACCCTCTACAACTGAATAGACACCAACGGAGCCGGACACCCCCGGCTCTTTTCACGCTGGCGATTGCCAAATCTTGATTAATCCATCTCTAGCCCAAGTCAAAATTTGGGTCTCATCGGCATTCCAACTTGCACCCCATAGAGTTCCATCATGATTCATGATTTGAAGTAAATCACCACTGTCAGCATCCCACACTATCACCGCTTTGTTAGTAAATGACCATCCTAAAACACGCTTTCCATCTTTATTCCAAGTGGCCTGCAAACCCTCATCACGCCCCATATAGCTTAAATCTAAGAGCTTGCTGCCTGTCTTGGCATCCCAAATTGAGACAGTCCCCTCTTGAGATGCGGTCAAAATGCGATCTTCTGCTGGACTCCAACTAGCTGCCCAAATTGTATTTGGAGAATGTTCTAAGATAAATAGTACATCCCCCGTCTTACTGTCCCACACCGTAGCTCTACCATATGACCATGTGAGGATTTGGCTCTCATCAGAGTTCCAAGTCGCCCCCATAATGCCGCGTTCCTCAAGTCTCAGCAACAAGATAGGCGCACCTGTATCGGCATTCCACAAGCGCACAGTGTCATCCCATCCCCAAGAGAGGATAATGCTTTCATCATGATTCCAAAAAGCCTGTATAACCCAAGTGTCAGCCTTATGATGCAACGTCAATTGCTTTTCTTGGCTTATAGTATTCCAAACATAAACTTCGCCACTTTGCCCCCATGCAAGTATCTGACTCTCACCAGTATTCCACTTCACCCCCCAAAGAAAGGTGTCGTGGTGAAGTTCAAATATTTTGTCACCACTAAAAGCATCCCATACATACACTGTTCCTAAATGTGACCACGAAAGTACGCGATTTTCACCGACATTCCAAAATGCACCGCCCACCTGACTATCATGCTGCAACGTCAAGAGATTTTCGCCCGTCTGCGGGTTCCATATTTTCACCGTACTATCCCAACCCCAACTCAAAATCTTACTCGCATCGGAGTTCCACAATGCACCTCGTAAACCACCATGAAACAGATTAAGCAAAGGATTTCCCGTAGTGGCATCCCATACGATGATGGTTTCCTTATCAATTGACCATGATAAAATGCGGCTTTCATCTGGACTCCACGAGGCTTCCTTAACCCCTTCATGTTGCAAAATCAAAAGGGGTTCACCATTTTGCTGGGCTTTCGCTGGGCGGTAGGAAAAATTCAATAATATGGCTGTGAAAACGAGAAATGCGATACTTCTTTTCATAGTCTCTAGCCCTCGCTGAAATATACTCTCAAGTATAACTGAATGCCCTTTATGGTGAGATTTAAGAAAGCACGGGCGGTTTTCCGTCTTGGTAGGGGCTGGTCACTACGCTATAATCGCAAAATTGTGTTCTAAACGGAAATTTAACACCATCGAGGCATTTCCATGTCGTTGCACTACAACAAGCGCCTGTGGCAAAGACACGTCTTGGCCGAAAATCGGCGCGACATCCCCGGCCTGCTGGCGACTTTGGTGGACAACCCACTGTACATCATCATGGCGACGGGCTTGGAATATCGCGGCAAAGAGGGTGTGGCCTCGTTTTATCAGGGGCTATTTGATGGGATGCCCGACGCCAACTTTAACCTCAAGAGTGTGACGATTGACGAGGCGATGGTGATTGAGGAATCGGTATTCACCGGAACACACACCGGGCCATTGTTTAATCTGCCCCCTTCCGGCCAATACATTACCTTTCCGCTGATTATCATGTTTCCGCTGGTGGGCGATAAATTTTGGGGCGAGCGCATGTATTTTGATATGTATACGCTTCTGCGCCAAATGAATTATGATATTTCTATCCTTGCAGAAACGACCAAGTAATTATGGAAACGGCACTACAAGACTTGCATGAAGGCCTAAATAACGCCTATATTATGTTTTGTTTTCTGCTCGGCATTTATGCGGCATGGCTAGGCGGAACCAACAAACCTCTCAGTGGTAATTTTTGGGGGGCGATGTGGGTAGATACGATATTGGCGGGTTTGGTGCTGCTTGTCACCATCCTTCTGACCATTTTAGGGGTAAAGCCCAAACGTATCATCACCTACTACCTATACGCGATCTATTTCCTGATTAGTATGCCGGGGCTGTTTGCCTCGCTGCGGGGAAATGACAACCGTCGAGCCGCTTATTTTTTCGGTGTGTTGGGGGTGTTTAATGCCGCCGCCGCCTATCGTGCCGAGACCGTGTTAGTGCTGCCGTGGGACGACTAAACCAAGTCATGAGCAAGGATTGTATTGTATGACGAAGCGCGTGTTGGTAGTAGACGACGAACTTGATACCCTCAATCTGCTAAAAACCATCATCGAAATTCATGGGTTTGAAGCGATTACAACCCTAAATTCGGTAGATGCCATTTTGCTGGCCGAGGTTGAAAAGGCCGACATCGCGCTGTTGGATGTCATGATGCCCAAACTCGATGGCTTTTCACTATGCAAGATGATGCGGGCTTATCCGTTTACCTCCAACCTGCCCATTGTTTTTGTTACCGCCTACACCGCCCTTGACCTCGAAGATCGGCGCAAAGAAGCGGGGGCGGATCATGTGCTGCAAAAGCCAATTGATATGAAAAAACTGGTCACGCTCATCGAAAATGCGGCAACGCTCCGACCAGCCCCAGCCATTGTACGCGGCAAGACTGGCCTGTTGGATGAAAGCGCACTAGAGGCCCTGCCCAAGCGCAAAACCAGTCAACCGCCAAGTGTGCAACCAAACGAATCCAAACCACCGACAACACCTTCTGATGGAACGAACGGGGCAAATCTGCCTCCCAAACAACCACCATCAAAATCTTAAACGCCATTCCGTGTTAGAAAAGGTGCTTTTCAAACGTGACAAACCCAACCATTATTGTGCTTGAGGGTGACGAAACCGGACAGGAACTCTTGGTCGAAGCCCTACGTGTGCTAGACCCTAGTGTGACCCGACTGCCTGTTACCTTACAACACTTCGACCTTTCACTTGACAATCGCCGCAAAACGAAAAACCAAGTGGTCTATGACGCCGGGGCCGCCATGCACAAAACAGGCCTCGGTCTAAAAGCCGCCACCATCACCCCCGGTGATCCCGATGACGTGGGCAGCCCCAACGCGCTCCTGCGTGAAATTTTGGACGCACAGGTGATATTGCGAACAGGCCGCCGTATCCCGCGTGTCCATCCAATCGCGGGTGTCCATGCCCCCATTGCAGTGGTACGTATGGCGGTAGATGGTAGCTATGGCGCGAAAGAATGGCGCGAGGGTGAAGGATTGGACGAGGTAGCATGGAGTACCCAAAAAATCACCCGCCGTACCTGTCGAATCGTGGCTGAATTTGCCTTCCGCCATGCCGAAAAAACTGGCGCGAAAGTTTTCGGTGGCCCCAAGTACACCGTCAGCCCTTTATATGAGGGGATGCTCAAAGAGGAAATGGATGCCGCCGCCAAACGTCACCCCTCGGTACGTTACGAACCTCAATTGATTGATGCCACCTATGCCCTATTGCTCGAAACCAATGGTGAGGCGCTTGTCATTCCCGCCCTCAACCGCGATGGGGATGTGATGTCCGACCTCATCCTGAAAATGTTCGGTAGCATCGCCGGGGCGGAATCATTAGTCATTCGTTTCGATGACGATTTCAACGCGCAGGTCGTCATGGCGGAAGCCCCACACGGCACTGCTCCCTCACTGATGGGCAAAAATGTAGCGAACCCGATGGCGATGATTTTGGCAGTGGCGGCCCTGCTAGGCTATATCAACTCCGATGTTGCCAAACGTGCCAGCCGCGCCATTCGGGAAGCCACGCTCGAAGCGGTTTATGATGGCATCCGTACCTCTGATATTGGTGGGGCGGCTTCAACTTCACAGTTCACCGATGAGGTCATCCGTCGCACCAACGCCAAGATGGAAATCTGGGAAACGCTCTAAACGTCCCACAAAATACCGAACCACTATCCTCCCTGTTAAAAACAACCAATAGGGAGGATTTTGTTATGATGGCATCATTGACAAAAATAGTCGATATGATAGAACTATAAACTACAGCAATCTAGCATGAACAGCGTAGATTCTTCGCCAATATCATCAAAGGAGCGTCCATTATGCGCGTCGGCGTCCTCGCCTTACAAGGGGCGTTTATTGAACACGAACATATGCTGGAAAGTTTGGGGGCCGAAGCCGTTGAGGTACGCCTACCCGAACAACTTGAAACATTGGACGCCCTGATTATCCCCGGCGGCGAAAGCACCACCATTGGCAAACTGGCCGTTACCTATGGCCTCGTCGAGCCGCTACGCAAATTTGCCCAAGAAAAACCCGTCTGGGGCACCTGTGCGGGCATGATTTTCCTCGCCAAAGACATCGGGCGCGACCAACCCATCCTCGGCGTGATGGATATTCAGGTCAACCGCAACGCCTTTGGACGACAGGTAGACAGCTTTGAAACCAACCTCGACATCAACGGTATTGGCGACGAGCCCTTCCATGCCGTTTTTATCCGCGCCCCCCTTGTGACCGGGGTCAATGAAAAAGCGGGGGTGGAAATCCTATCGCGTTTGGAAGATGGAGGAATTGTGGCGGTTCGGCAGCATCACCTTTTGGCGACTGCCTTCCATCCAGAACTGACAGGTGACTCCCGGATGCACCAATTATTTCTGGATATGGTACACTCATCCGACTTTGCCAAATAACCAATGGAGTGAATCATGGGTCATAAAGAAGACGGCGAAAAATTTCTGGCGGAGAATGCCAAACATGACGATATTCACGTCACGGCCAGCGGCCTGCAATATAAGATAGTCAAACAGAGTGACGGCCCCAAACCCACCGCGAACGATACCGTTGAAGTCCATTATCATGGCACGTTCCTTGATAACAAAGCCTTCGACAGCAGCTACAGTCGGGGCATCCCGATTTCGTTCCCGCTGGATGGGGTGATTAAGGGCTGGACAGAGGGTCTACAACTGATGTCCGTCGGCTCAATCTATAAGTTCTACATTCCCTATCAACTGGCCTATGGCGAAAAAGGCTACCCCGGCGCGATTCCCGGTTATGCCACCCTCATTTTTGAGGTTGAACTCCTCGGCATTGAATAGAAACAAAAAGGGGCGGATGTTGTAGTTAGTACCCGCCCCAATCCTATTCAAATTCCTCAGCAACGCCTCTATTCATTCACCGACGTATCGCGGAATACCAAATCATCAAAGGCCACCATCGAGCCGCCTTCGACACCAATCGAAAGCGTGCCACCCAGCAGCCGCGCCGGACGTATCGTTGCCCCGGAGAGCAGTCGTCCATTTACAAAAAAGGCGATGCGGTCATTGTAGGCCACAATCGTCACCTCAAACCAATCAGTTGCGACAACATCCGGCACTAATTGGTCATAGATGTACGTCTTGTCGTCTTGCAAGAATGGTCGTACACGCACCCGTACCAAACCGCCTTCTTTGGTCAATTCGATTTGATATTGGTCTAGGCCCGTATTGGTCGCATTAACCGTCGAACGTATCCCCACCCAACCCGTGCTGCCTTCGGGGGCATCTTCGGGGAAGCGCATATCTATCTTAACGTAAATATCGCTGGAATCGCGGAACGTAGTACGATCATCCCCATCGCCAAACACCGTAAAGCGGCGGTCAAGTTCGCGTCGGATACGCCAATAAGCGGTCTGTTCCCCGTCATTGTTGACTTCATAATAACGGCGGTGGACAGCATCCGTCGACAAATTCTGATCAAAGACAAATTCACCCGGCCCTTGTCCTTCCCACCACTCACGAGTGCGGGCTTCATCGCTGAAATCTTCTGTCCAATCGGTTGCCAATTCCCGATACGGGCGGCGGTTGGCATCGTTCAATTCGTCCAAAATCTCGAAGGCGAATTCAGCCTCAGCGGTACTTGATACAGCCGTGCGGGCAAACAGGCAGTCATCAATGCGTAAAATATCACCAACCACTGCTGTCTGGAAGGCAATCCCACCGTTGATCGGTAAGCCCGGATAGAGTTCGTCCAATTTCAGATTGCCGCGCCGATCCCAGATCAGCACCCGTTCACCCACAACCTCCACAAACATCACGTTGAAATCGCGGCTGTAGAATTGTGATAGGGTCACTGTTTTGACCTCATTCCCATCGGCATCATAATGCGTCACCTTCAAATCGCCAGCGAGGCCTTCCAACCGCAGCACGCCATTGGAGGAGTCACGTAGTCGGATATAAAAACTCCCCTGTCGACTGGCTAGATTACACGACATCAAAAAGTCACCGAGGGTAGATGTTCCGGGGACAACCGAAACTTGACCGTTCGTTTCAAGGAACTGGCTGTTGTTTGCCGAGGATAAGGTCACCGCCGAAACCGGGCTGTACCCCCATGTGCTGGGCAGGCTGCTGGCATTTTCAAAATGGTCACTGGCAGATTCTGGGCGCTGCACAATGATGTCATCAAAATAGACCGGATTAACATTTGCCGCTAGGGTTTGTAGCAAAATTCCACCCGCAGGTATCGGTGACGATGTATCATTGGCCGAGATGATAAGCTGCCGATCAAGGTAGACAAAAATACGCCCGCCCTCAATCCATAAAATCATCTCATACCACGTCCCAATATTGACCACATTGGTTACCACCCCATTCACCAGATTAAGCTCATTACTGCGCGAAATCTGTCCGGCAGGCCCGCGTCGCAAAACAATTCGTCCGCCCGTAATTTCAAGTGTATAGTACCCGGCAGGGCTGTAGCGGAAAATAAGCCGTGCGCCGCTATTGACATCCTGCAAGCGGAAACGCATCCGCAAAATGATGTCAGTCGCATCGGATTCCGTCCATTCGGGAACTTCATTACCCAAAATCGCCAACGAACTCGACAGGCCAGATGCCCCGACCAGAGCGGTATTGCCGCCTTCGGTCACCAAACGCCATTGTTCCGTGTCATACGCCCAACCGGTCAATACGTCCGCGTTTTCCATATCCGCCAAAAATGGCATCTGGCCGGCTGGCTGGGGTGTTGGCGTCGGGAACGGTGTCAAGGTTGGCGACGCGGTGAAGGTCGGTGATGCCGTCCATGTCGCTGTCGCCGAAGGGGTGGCGGTTGGTGTTTCGGTAGGGGTATCCGACGGCGTAAAGGTTGCCGAAGGAGAATTGGTTGGTGTTGGCGTCGGGGTTGGCGTCTCGGTTAGTGTATTGGTACTTGTCGGCGTGGCGGATGGCGTATCAGTTGCCGTCGGTGTATGGGTCGCGGATGATGTTGAGGTCGCCGTCAGTGTTTCCGTCGCAGAGGGTGTTGAGGTCGCTGTCGCCGTAGGGGTGGGCGAGAGAGTCGGAGAAGCGGTTGGGGTATCAGTGGGCAGCGGCGTCAACAGCGTCACCACCAGCGTTGCCTCGGCATTGGTCGTCGCTGTTTCATTAGCCTCGATCGCAACTTGGGTTTTTGTAACTGCCTCTTTGGCCTCTTGAGTCGAAGTGCCAATTGCACCGCGTGCATCCGCCGTTTGGGTCGCATCATCATTGGCCCGCTGGGTATTGATGGCCTGTGCCACCACCACTCGCGTTTGGGTGCCAATCGCGCCCTGTGTCCCTAACTCGGCGGCGATTTGTGTATGGGTCTGTCCGGCGACCTGCGTTTGTTTTACCTCAGCATCCGAGGTGCCGTCATCGCTGCTTTGCAGTGCAGCGAAAACAATTGCCCCAGCCACCGCCAACAGGCCCACAAACAATAAAACCGCCAGCACCGCCTGCGAGCGATTATGCGACGGCGGCAGTGGGGTTGGGGTCGAAGGAGTGGTCGGTGGGGTTGCCCCCGGTGGCACAACATGCTGGGTCGGGTCATTCAGCGCCGAAGGAGCAGGTGTTTTGAGACTGGTAGATTGGTCTGTAACCGGTGTGCGTGGGGCTTGAATAAAAGTCGCCCGCGCATTTTCCACTTCCTGAATGGTCTGGCTGGCAAGTTCTTTAAGCTGCACGGGCTGAGTGACAACTTGATCGCCAAGTGCCTTATTCAGCGCCGACACAAACTCCATCGCCGTGCCATAACGATCTTCAGGCTGTTTGGCAAGCCCTTTCAGCATGACTTCTTCAACTGCGACGGGTAGGTTTGGGTTGAAAGCCAGAATTGAGGGAATAGGTTCGCTGATATGGCGCACCATCAAAGCCATCGGGGTCTCTGCCGAATACGGTGAATATCCCGTCAGCACTTCAAACGCAATAACCGCTAGGCCATAGACATCGGATCGCCCATCAATATCAAGGCCCATGCCCTGTTCGGGAGCCATGTAACCGGGCGTTCCCACCGCAATACCCGTGTCAGTTAGACCCTGACTGCTCTCAATCATGCGGGCAATCCCGAAATCGGTCAGGAAGGCATTGCCGTCGGAATCAATCAGAATATTGGACGGCTTAATATCGCGGTGAATCACCCCTTGCCGATGGGCATAATCAAGTGCCGCCGCCGATTGACGAAGCACATGAATGACTTCACCCGCCGGCAGTTGCGCCTTGGATGTAATGTCCTTCAGCGTACCGGAGGGCAAATAGCGCATCACGATATAGGGTGGTTCGTGCTGCCCATTAAAATCATAGACGGGCAAAATATGCGGATGCTCAAGCCGCGCAATAAGGCGGGCTTCCCGGACAAATCGTTCTAACGAGGCAGGATCGGCTGCAATGGATTTCTGAATCACCTTGATGGCGACAAAACGCTCCATGCTCGACTGATAGGCCCGATACACCCGTGCCATACCGCCGCGCCCGATTTCGTCCAGAATCTCATATGGCCCAATCGTTTGACCAACCATACTGTAAATGTCCTGTTGAAAAATTAGGCAAAAGAATAGAAAAAAATAACTTGTGTTATAGCAGGTCTTTTGCAATGTACTATAACACAAGTAGCGATTTCAAGCAGGGTTTCAATGGGCCGATGGGCGAGATTAAGTGGCCTCACGCATAATCTCATCAGCCAATGGCAGTGTGAAGTGGAAAGTCGTCCCCTTATTGAGTTCGCTTTCAACCCACACCTGACCCCCATGCTGTAAGATCAAACCACGTGTCAGCACCATGCCCAAGCCTGTACCGGGTTGGTCAGTGGCCTTAGCGTTGTCGGTACGGAAATATTTCTCTCGGAACAGGCGTTTCTGGTCTTCTTCCGAAATGCCAATGCCTGTGTCAACAATCTGGACATGCAGCACACGCCGCGCCCCTTCCGTATCCCACAAATTGACCGACTCATCTACCTTGACCGTGACTTTACCACCGGGTGGTGTATATTTGTTGCCGTTGGTCAAGAAATTGGTCATCACCTGAATCAAGCGTTTGTGGTCACCCCAGATAAACGGCAGATCATCGCGCACTTCCAAAGCGACCTGCTGTTGGCGATCTTCAAATTGCTGCTGCAAGGGGATCAGGCTTTCGCGGCAGACCTGTGCAAAGACCACCGACCCCATTTCCAAACGCATCTGACCGGATTCATATCGCTCGATGTCACGCAGGTCGGAAACCAGCGCGTCCATACGATTGACCGCGTTATAAATCGTCTTCAAAAAGTCGCCTTGTTGGTCATTGATCGGCCCTACCACGCCACGCATCAGCAGGTCGGTATAACCTTTCATCGATGTCATGGGGGCTTTAAGTTCATGGGCAATAAACGACACAAATTCGGCACGCGCCTCTTGTTGATGCCGTAGTTGGTCAAACAACTGAGCGTTGGCAATCGCGGGGCTGGCATGGTCGGCCAAACGTGATAGGAACTGCAAGTCGAGCAAGTTCAGGTCGGTTTCATTGTCGCTTTCCAGCAAAATAATCCCAATCGCTTCGCTGGCACTGATAATCGGCACGACAATTTGCGAGACTGCCTCCGGGTACGTCTCAATATAATCCGGGTCGGTCTTGAGGTTACGTGAAAAAACGGGGGTTGCCGATCGAATCACGCGCCCCCAAATACCTTCCTCAATCGAGAACTCGCGCCCAACCCCTTCATAGAACATGGATTCAGGTGGGTAGCTTCTTGTGGCAACCAAGCGCATCATATTGCTGTCTGGTCGAACCACCGCCAGCGCCCCTACATTAGCATCCGAGTGCTGAATTGCCCAACTGAGGGTAATTTCAGCCACCTTGAACAGTTCCAACGACTTATTCAACTGCTGGTCAATCGCAGCCATACGGTCAAGTTCGTCCACTCGCTGAAGCAATTGGGCGTCTTGCGATTCAAACAATTTGGCGTTTTGAATGGCGACGGCTGCCTGTGCCGCGAAGGTCGTCAGCAGTTGGGCATCCTCGTCAGTAAAAATGCTGCGGTCTTTCTTGTTCAAAATTTGCAGCACGCCAATCGGTGACCCTTGCGAAATCAGCGGCGTGGTCAAAATCGCCCGCGAATGGAAGGTCATATCATCTTCGTCTTCTTGCTTGACCACTTCCCCGTGCCAACGGCTGTCTTGGGCTGTGTCATTCACGATGATCGGTTCACCGCGTTTGAGAGCCTCAGCGGAAAGGCTGCTAGCGTCTTTGGAAATGCGCTTGCCGACCAATCCCCCGGCGGTTGGCCCCAACGCGACATGGAACAACAGATCGCCTGTCGGGTCATCCAGCAATAACAGGCTTCCGGCCTCGGCTTTAAGAATGTCCATCGCGCTCTGGGTGATGATATTCAACAGGCGGTCAAGGTCTTCAATCGCAAACGATAATTGGCTGGAAATCTGGTTCAGGGCTTCCAGTTGGCGCGTGCGGACTTGGGTCGCCTCAAACAAGCGGGTCTTGTCAATCGCGCTGGCAGCAACGTTGGCAATGTCCGAGAACAAACGCATCTGATCTTCACTATAGCGAATAGTAGTGTCATTTGTCCCAACCGACATAACCCCCAACGCGCCTTTGGTCGTATCAGCCGTCAGCGGCACCGCCATCCATGCCCTCATTTGTTGATACAACGGCTCAACTTCAGCATTAGGATTCAGCCGACGTAGTTCCGCCGCATAGTCCGGTGTCAGGGTAATTTTCTGGGTTCGCACAACCTCGCTCAACAAATCGCGCCCCATTGTCCAGCGCCGTCCCTCGACGTGCTCCAAACGCTCATCGCCTCTGGCAAAAAAGGCGTAATACAAATGGCCCGACAAATGGTCGGCAATCGCAATCGAGAAAATATCAGCTTCGATCACACGGGTGGTTTGGGCGTAAAGCAGTTCCATGAGGGTGTCAAAGTCAATCGCAAAGTTGAGAGCGCGTGATACTTGGCTCAACACGTCTTGAATCTTGAAACGGCGTTCAAGGTCTTGCACAATCTGAGCACGCTCCAACGCAAGGGCGGCTTGATCGGCGATATTTTGAATAAAGCGCAGGTCTTCATAGCTGTAAATTTCACCGTTGCGCCGCGTCCCCACTGCCAAGAACCCATTCAACTGCCGCCGCCCCTTCAAACTGACAAAAATCGGCGTATTGAGGATCGCCAGTTTCGAGCGTTCCTGATAAACCATCGGGGGGAGTTGTGCCCCCGGCTCCAAATAGAGCAGGCTGGCCTCAGTTTGCAGATAGTGTCCCAAGCCACTCTTGAACGGGAAGGTAATATCGGTGATGGGCCGACCGCTTTCCGGGTTAACATGGGCCACAAATTCTTGTGCCTCGCTGTCCCGTACAAACAACAGCACATCCGTTGGGGCCAGTGTCTCTTGCATCGGTTGGCGGATAGACCGATCCACATCATCCAAATTGAGCGCATTGGTCATGGAACGAATTACTTCATCCAAGCGTTCACGATATTGGCGGCGTGTCTTGAACCAAACATTATCAATCTGTTCGCGCAGGCGGTTACGAATCGGCACAAACCCCAATGCGATCAGCATTACAACTGCCGCAATCAAAACGGGGTGGTCGGCATTAAACGACTTAATCCCGATGATACTAAGGCCGCTGACCACCACAAAATAGGCCAGCACCAATGCCCCACCTAACAAATGATAGACCATCACCGCCGGAATAAGGCGATCCGTCTCTAATAGTTGATACTGCGTAACGGCATAAGCAACCGTCAGCACAAACAACACCGCCAATGTTTGGACAACCGGGGTTGACCATGTAGGCGCTTCGCCCCCGCTGGCTAATTGATAAATCGTCCACAACAGCAACGGAAATAGGCCAAAAAACGTCGCCAAAAGTGCATAGCTGGCTTGTTCACGAAACACGGGTGACGATGTGTACTGCCGCCGCGAGAGCATAATGATGCTCATACCAAACGCACCCAGCATCGTTACGATAATCGGAATCAGCAGGGCAAGCTCATTATCGTTGCTATACAGTTGATAGACGAGGGGGGTCAAAATCAACCCGACCATCAGTGGGGCATAACGCACCGCCGGAATCCGTTCAACCATCATCAAATTGGAGGGAAAGGTCATGCCAAAACTGACCAGCAAGCCACCCAGCATACACCCGGCCAAAATCCACAGCGGCACCAATTGATGGGTTGTCATCAAATCCAGACGGCCCATTTCGACGACTGCCAATGCCGCGCAAATCCCCACCAAAAACTGCGCCGACAGCACTTCAATGCGCCGTAACAGTACAAATGCCCCAACGCCTAACATGACTAACCCGGCGATAAACCCAATACCAAAATGGGCAATTAAATCCGCCAGTGGAAACCCGGTTAATTTGAGCAGCACCTCAGAGATGACCGTGTTGCCTTCGCCGGGGTAGGAACGTTCCACCTGCGACAGGCCACCGCCTTCACGCTCCACCTTAACCAATACCCGATTCCCAACCTCTAAATCATTGAGTAAATCGTTGAGGGATTTAAAGGGTTCATCTGCCTGTGTCAAATCAACTTGATTCGAGCCACTTTCCGCACCAATAATGTGATCCCCGTATTTCATGCCCGCGTCCCAACCAGACCATGCCTGATTGCTGAACGGCCCAACATGCTGAACTTGGGCATCACGGGTGAGCATCACACCGAGGAAGGGACGACCTTGAAATTGGAGCGCAAGTACCAGATAAGCGAGTGCCGCGATACCTGCCACCGTAATTGACCCGATGACAACCGCGTAATTCAATCGCCGCGTGACTGGATTGGCTTGAGATGCAGCCAGTTCGGGCTTTGCCTCTACTTCTGCTGCATAGGCTTCGTTTTGTCGTGGCAAGACCACTTTCATAATTTTTACGCCGCCCTAATAGAACAATCGCTGAAGAATTCAAATGTAGGTTTAAGACCACCCTCTAGCGATTATGGCCTTAAACTGGATTTTATCACAAATACTTCAGGGATACTGTAGGATGGCGGTTTAATTTTGCTAACGCTTCATTTTCCATCACTTTTGGGGAAGGGAATAATGAATTCACCTGTCCGATCACCCGTCGCACTCACGGTCATGCCGATCACAATTTTCAAGCCATCTTCTGGTAACGGCTTATTGGGCCATTGGATCAAGTAGGTGTCTTTCACAATCTGGCCCGCCTGCCATAAATCCGTCGGATAGCTGTTTTCGACGGGCGCATAAGCATCATCTTGGCTCAACAAATGCACGCCCCCATCCACCGCATAATGCCGCAAATGCGTAAACACCGAATAGCGTGTATCAATAGCCTCACTCGCTCGCCAATACAACGCCAACCGCACACCATCCGCGTCCGGCCATATGGCATAGCTGTACAGTTCAATCCCCGGCGCAACAGCCGTTTCAACAAGGGTTGCTCCATCCGCCTCAGCCTGTAGACGCGGGTCAAACGGCGGACGCACCTGTAAGAAAATCTCAGTATGTGTCCCCGAAAACGCCACACCGCGCTCCTGTATCCACGTCGAGCCCGCATAAAGCCCAAAAATACTGCGGAAAAATGGTGTGATATAGGTATCCCGATTGAGATTGGACGATTCCGCAATCACATCATCCACGTTGCGCGAATCCAGCGGCAGCAGGTCAGTGCGCTGATGGTTATCCAAAAATTCCAGTAAGATAAACGTTTCGGGTGACCACCCTCCACCAAACACCAGTGCCCCATCAGTTAAATATTCCATTTGGGCCAGATATTCTGCGCCGCGTCGGTCATCGCTTAAATCGCGTTCAGGCCGATTTTGAATATAGGTATGGATGGCTAACCCGATCAGTGGGAATGCCAGTATGGAAAACAGCGCGGGCGACTTCCATTTTTTCGCCATATAGCGAGGCCACGACGCCAAAACCGCCAGCCCGACGATCAGCGGCATGACGAGGGCATGTTGATAAATCACCGCTTTCCAATCCAGCCGCCACGCCATCAAAAATATCAGCCACGGAATAAGATAGGCCGCCACCACCACCCCTATCCGCCAATTGTTGAGGGTGAGCAGCAGTAATCCCAATATCCCGGCCCAAACACCGACCACCGTCAGTTCATCTTGTAGGTTATCCCAAACGAAATCGAGCCGTTCACCAAAGTCGTCGTTAGGCAGGCGGATATTGCCTTCCAAGCCTTCCCCGGTCTGCAATTTGCCCCGAATCACATCCGTCGCAATTTGATTATCCATATCGGCAGGGAACCAACTGGGTCGGGTGCTAAACACCACATGCGGGTCTGTATTCACCCGCAGGTAGATATAGCCATACGACAAATTCGGCACAATTGCGACCACTGCCAAAATCACCCATTGTTTGAATTTCAGCTGTCGCCATGCCCCACTTAACAGCACCGCCAATCCGACCGCCGGAAAAGCCAATACAATCGTCCGGTGATTAGCAAGTCCTAGCCCTGCCAAAACTGCCATTCCGACCAGCGGCGCAAATTTCTGAGGGCGAAATAAATGCAGCAGCATCAGCCAAAACAAACCAATGAGCGAAATAGCATGGAGGGCCTGTGTCTCAGGAATCGTGCTGATATGCCAGATGGTATTGGACGCCATCAACAACCCCGTCGCACCCAATGCCGATTGAGGGCTGGCAACGAGTAGAGCCAATTGAAAAAACAGCACCAGCGCCAGCGCACTTGCCACTGCCGAACTATAAGTTATCCATGTATAGGGATTTTGATTTAGCCCATCTCCCAAACGCGCCGCCACATAGCCCACCAGCGTATAAACCGGATAGCCAGTGCTATGGGCAATGCCTAATCGGTTGGCGACCCGCTGCAATTCAGCCGATTCACTTTCGACCCCGCCGCCGACCACCAAGCCCGGTACAGCGGTAGTGGTGTATAACCACAGGGCCGCACAAAAAATCAGCAGTGAGCCAAGCCAGCGCGGGGTGAGTAATTTTCTTGATCTCAAATCGAACTTCACTTCCTGACAACACTTAAACGCCGCTGTAGTCTAACCGAGTGGCTTATCAGCAGCAAAATCCTCTGGGGGACGACTAGCCACCGCCAACCATTCTCAAACATTGGGTCGGCACGAGTGCGGTAGAATGGTTACAATGGGGGCAGTCAGTAATTTTTCAGGTAGGGGATTAAGCATGAGCTTGTTGAAACGACCATCGGTACGCTTAGGAATCATGATAGGTCTGTTGCTTTTTGGGGCAACCGGCTGTTTTAAAGATGCGGGCGATCAAGGCGCCTCTACCACCAAAGTCAATCTACGGGAACTGGACCCTGTAATCAGCACCCCGTTGGCTTCGAATACCCCCGCGCTGCCCACCTTTACGCCGCAGCCGCAAATCGCCGCCAGTAAAACGTTAATCGTCGGTGGCCCACCCGTCAATACACCCGAAGATGGTGCTAGCGGCGGTGCAGTCGCCACGACCCTCCCCAGTTTTACACCGCGCCCCACCATTGATCTGGCCCAAGCCACCTTGCCGCCACCCGGTTTTGCCGACACGGGCATTTCACCCACTCCCAGTCTGACCTTAACCTTGACCATTGAGCCGGGAAGGCCAACCCCGACACCACCACCCCCGCCGGATAAATGTATCCATGTCGTCCAGTCCGGCGATACGTTATACAGCATCACCGTTGAATTAGATATTGCCGTCGAAGAATTCTATCCGATCAATCCTGAGTTGGCGGCCAATCCCAATTCGCTCTATATCGGGCAGGAAATTCGCATTCCGAACTGCATTTCCGAAACTGCGACTGTAAACCCGAATGCCCCACCCGCCCCGACAAATTCAGGTGTTGCCGCCACCAATCCACCACCAGCGGGCAGCGCCCAAACCTATACCGTTCAGGCCGGGGATAATCTATTTAGAATCGCCTTGAATTTTGGCATCACCATCGAAGAACTGATTGCTGCCAATCCGGGTAAATTGGTCAATCAAAATAGCCTCATCTATCCGGGTGATGTGCTGAATATTCCCGCGACAGCCCAATAGGATTCGGGGAAAATACGATGAGCATCATGAGCAAGGTCAATCAATATTGGGGAGTGAACGCCCACCTCCACAGCCATCTGCAAAATACCGCAGGGGCATGGGAGGAATTCCATACGGCCCATTTGGTTGACCTTGCCCGTAGAATGGAAGCCCAGCTTCCCCCCGGCTATCGCGTCCGTCTCGAACGGTCACTCCAAATTCGGGACTACCATCCTGATACAGGCGAAAAAATCTATCGCCCCAAACCAGATATTACAATTATCGAGGTTGGGCCGACCACTCAACCAGCCCCTAGTTTTGGTTCAATTTTGGCTACCCCAACCGCCATTTTCCCTGTTATTGAGACCTTACCGGAACAGGACGAATCTGAATATTTGCGGTCATTGGTCATTCACGAAATAGTGGGTGGGGAAATTGGCAAACCTGTCACGCGCATTGAGCTACTTTCGCCGACCAACAAACCACCCGGTGACGGAGCTGAACAATATATCGCCAAACGGGATACGGCCCTTCGCAGTGGTTTACCCCTCGTTGAGATAGATTATCTGCACGAGTCACCTTCACCCATCCGTAGCGTTCCCAGTTATCCGAATGGGCAGGGGGGGTCTTATCCTTATACCATCGCCATCACTGACCCGCGCCCATCGTTACCAGATGGTCAAGCATTGGTCTATGGATTCCGCGTGGATAGTCCAATCCCCGCCGTCGCCATACCCCTATCCGGTGAAGAATATCTACCCTTCGATTTTGGGCTACCCTATCATCAAACGTTTAGCAGCCTGAGTTCGTTTTATGAGGCCGCTGATTATGAGCAGCGTCCGATTCACTTTCATCGTTACCACCCGATTGACCAAGAACGCATCCTAAAGCGTCAATCGGCAGTATTAGAGGCCTTACGACGTGGGCAAACTTTGGAGGATGGGCCGTTTAGTATTGAAGGATTACAATAAATCCGTCGGGTCAATATCCACAATCGTCGTGGTCTTAAATTCCACCCCTCGCAAAAATTCCACCGGGTCGGTACTACGAATCAACACCTGCCAACGAAAAAGATAATTATGTTTGGTGAAAAAACACGGCGTCGGGCCGATGATTTCCGTTGCCGAAAAATCACCTTTGGTTCGATGGTGGCGCAGCAGTCGGGCCACCGTATCGGCTTCTTCTTGGGCATTGGCTTCACTGCGATCCGTGAATAATAAACGGGCCAATCGTTTATAGGGCGGATAATCCAGCATCCGCCGATAGCCCATTTCCTGCCGATAAAAGGTCATAAAATCATGATTAGCAGCAGCTTGGATAGCATAATTGTCGGGCTGATAGGTCTGCAAAATCACTCGCCCGCCCAACAAACTTCGTCCGGCCCGCCCTGCCACCTGTGTCAAAAGCTGAAAGGTACGCTCCCCCGCCCGATAATCAGGTAAACCCAAACCAGTATCACCCGATATAATCCCGACCAGCGTCACCAGCGGCAAATCCAACCCTTTGGCAATCATCTGTGTGCCAACCAAAATATCAGCCTCGCGGTAGATAAATTGACTGAGGATTTTTTCATGTGCCCCTTTTTCCGAGGCCGTATCTTTATCCCAGCGCACCACCCGCGCTTCGGGAAATTCAGCCTGAATGAGGCGGTCTAATTGTTCCGTGCCTGTCCCAAAATGTTTAATGCGTGTGCTGCCACATTTAGGGCATTTTTGCGGATTCGGCCCGCGATAGCCACAGTGATGACAGCGCAGGGCTTCTTGGGGTGCGTGATAGGTCAGGGGGGTGTCACAGCGTGGGCATTTGGCAATATAGCCACAATCGCGGCACATCACAAAGGTTGCCGTCCCCCGCCGATTGAGGAACAAGATAGCCTGCTGCTGCGCCGACAGTGTTTGATGTACCGCAGCCTGCAACGCTCGACTAAAAATGCTGCGATTCCCCACCTTCAATTCGTGGCGCATATCCACCAATTGCACAGGTGGGAGTTCCAAACTAACGGCTTCTTCCACCTCGGTTTCATGATAATGGGGCGATTGCAATTTGAGCGCCTGCACCTGTTCTTCCACTGCGGCACGATGCGCCAACACGCGATCCGGCAGATGCAAATAGATAAATTCGCCCTGTTCGGCCCGAAACATGCTGGTGACATCCGGCGTGGCACTGCCCAAAATCACCGTGCCATGATTCTGCCGCATCATTTCAATCGCTACTTCACGCGCATGGTAATGGGGTGGGGAAAATTCGGCGTCCTGTTTATAGCTGTCGTCGTGTTCTTCGTCCAAAACAATCAGCCCCACGTTCGGCAGGGGTGCAAAAATGGCCGACCTTGCCCCCACAATAATTTTGACATCGCCTGTTCGCGCCCGTCGCCACACATCAAAACGTTCACCGGGATTCAGTTTGCTGTGGACAATCGAAACTTGCTCCTGAAAACGTGCCGCGAATCGTCGAATGGTCTGCGCCGTAAGTGCGATTTCCGGTACAAGGATGATCGCCTGTCGCCCCTGTGCCAAAGCCAATTCAACCGCCCGTAGATAAATCTCGGTTTTGCCCGAACCCGTCACCCCATGCAGCAAAAAAACGTCCGGTTTGGTCAAGTGATCGCCGTTAACCGCCGTCATATGGGCACTGATAGTTTCCCGCACACTTTCTTGGGCTGGTGTCAGAATAGGCGGGGTGTCGGGGCTAAAAATGCGACCTTCCAGCGGATCGCGCCAGATTTCTTCCTCCCCCAACACCACCAACCCCTCATCCGCCATCCGCTTGAGGTGATTGAGCGATGCGCCCGTTTCCTCATAAACCACCCCAACCTCTACCGCGTCCATCTTAGAAGCCAAGAATTCAAGGATGGCAGCCGAGAGGTCTGACGATTTTGATTTTTTGGGAAGCTCGTCAATCACGTCATGGATTTCTTCCGGCTCAATGGCTAATCGTACCGTGCGCACTAGCTTGGGTTTGGCGGCGGGACGTACCAAAACTTCCATTCTGCTGACGACCTGCCGATCCACCAATTGTTTCGCGGCGGTTTGCCAATCCGTGCGTGGGAGTGCCCGTTCCAATTGGCGATTGGTCAGGGGCCCACGTTTTTTGAGCAGGCTTAAGATGCGCTGTTGACCGGGGGTATTGCCGGGGTCATCAGGGTTTAAGAGGGTATAGCGTGTGGCACGGTCAGCGGAAATCCCTGACGGCAGCATCGCCCACAAGCACAATCCAATCGGGGTCAATGTCCGTTCCGAAAGCCACCACCCCAATGCTAACCGGGTGGGTGTCATAACTGGCTCAGGGTCAAGTCGTTTCAAAATCGGCTTGGTCTGAAAATCAGGCGACATCTCGTGGACATGGGTCACGATTCCACTGAGCGTCGCCGTTCCAAAAGCGACCTCAACCAAATGACCGGGAGCAATTTCCCCCGGCCCGGTGAGTTCTATCGGAATGTGATAGGTAAAAACCTGTTTGAGTGGACGATTAACCGCAACTTCTGCATACATAGAGGCTCAGGGTACCTCATTTAATCATCAAGGGGCATCAGAGTAAATCACCAAATACTTGCCACGCGCCCTCATCAACATTGCTAATTACTGTAATTTCAATCTGACCCTTCGGAAACACCGTCGAGACAAACGACACACCCGGGTCACCACCCACGCCATAATAACGGAGAATCCCCTCGCCATTACGTATCATCCAAATGCCATATCCATAGGCACGGGTATCGTTATTTTCAGGATTAACTTCTACCTGTGGATGCAAAAACTGTGTTGTCATTGCTGGGCTGAGTAGGCGGTGGGTGAATAGTGCATCCCAAAAGCGACCCATATCCGGCGCGGTGACAAATACCCCGCCGTCCGCCCCCCCGATAATCGGCACTTCAAAGATGTTGGTATGCCATCCCCCATCTTCCGCATCAATATAACCAAGTGCAGTGCGTGCTGGAAGCTGGTTCATGGCGAAAAAACCAGAATCTGCCATGCCTGCCCGCTGAAGGACTTCTGCCGTTACATAGTCCGTATAAGCCTGTCCAGACACCGCCTCGATAATCAAGCCCAATAGGATAAACCCGCCGTTGTTATAACTAAAGCGCTCACCGGGGGCAAACTTCATGGGCTGGTTCTGGAACATGGGCAAAAAATCACGTGGGGCACGCATGGTGTAGGTCGGATAGTCCTTCCACAACGCCCCAAAATCATCCATCAGGTCTTCATCAAAATAATCGGGAACACCGCTAGTATGGGTCAATAGATGGCGTACCGTAACCGCAGGGTCAAAATGTGGGAACGTAACATCAACCACATCTTTTAGTCGGGTTTCAAAGGTGAGTTTACCCTGCTCAACCAACTGGCAAATCGCCACCCCTGTGAGCAGTTTAGTACCCGACGCAATGCCAAATCGGGTATGGATGGTGTTAGCCAATTCGTCAGCGCGATTGGCATATCCATACCCTTCACCAATAATTACCTCACCTTGCTGCCGTACATGGACTACACCAGAAAACCCGGCGTGTTTCTCCATCACGTTTTCAATCGTTGCCCGATTTAATATCATGGGATTCCTACTACGTATAGACGCCTAGTTAAATAGAGCCGCGCCGTAACCGACGACCTTGCTAAAATCCTGATTAATTTCGCCCGACGTGGCATAGCCGACAATTGTGGCATGGGTCGCGCCGAGGGCCTGTGCCGCCACCATAACCGCCGCAATCGCCCCACGTCCACACGCAAAACCACGCCCCTCCTCATCGGCCTGAATAATTTCGGCGGGATGATAATGGGCGACAGCATTCAAAATGGTCGCATCCAATATGCGGGCCGTCTCATCAATATAAAAATGCGAGAGATCGGAACTGGCAACTAACAGCACTTTGCGATTTTTCAGCAGACCCGCCAAGACCCGCCCTAATTTTTCTGAGTAGCGCCACGACTGATCGAGCATCGAAAGCGGCAGCAGTTCAAAATGATCGAGCGTGCGTTGCAAAAAGGGCAATTCGATTTCCACCGCGTGTTCGGGGTCTTTCGACACCCGCCCCAATGGGATTTCTGCCGCCAATTGGTCAAGTATATCTACCGCCACCGGCACACGGCCCAACGGCGTTTCATAATGCGTATAGGCCGTCGAAACAAGGTCAGCTTCAAAAAAATGATGCGAAGGGCTAATCACGACGACGGTATCTACATCCAAGCCATACGTATAGCGGAAGGATTTTCCCGCCACCCCACCTGAAAAACGCAGTCCGGCATGGGGAGTAAGCAACCCTCGCAGCGGCGAATTGGGAATGGCAGGTTGTTCAGAAGGGTAACTTAAAAACTCATCAACCAGTTGGGCCAGCACATCCGCATTTCCCGGATACCATGTCCCCGCAATAGCTGATGGACGAACCCTGACGAATGTTGAGCCACTCATGATTTGCCTCCTATCCTCAGGGCAAGTGGTTAGTCTACCTTGAGTCTAGCACAAACACTTACCCTGAGAAATAGGCGGCGCGGGGGATTATTAGGCTTCTACTTCACCCACAATCGCGATATGCAGTTCATCTAATTGCTGCTGCGTTACATCCGACGGCGCACCTGCCATCAAGTCCGATGCCTGCTGTGTCTTGGGGAAGGCAATCACCTCGCGGATATTCGGCTCACCCGCCAACAGCATCAACAAGCGGTCAACGCCGGGGGCAATTCCCCCATGCGGCGGCGCACCATATTCAAACGCCTCCAACATATGCCCAAATTTGTGACGGGCCTCCTCGACATTCTGCCCGATCAAGCGGAACACGATTTCCTGAATGGCCCGGTCATGGATACGGATGCTGCCACCTGCCACCTCATAACCATTACACACAAGGTCATATTGCTGACCGCGTACCTTGCCGGGTTCGGTTTCCAGCATGTGCAAATCTTCGGGATAGGGGGAGGTAAACAAATGGTGTGATGGATCCCACCGATTTTCGTCGGGGTTCCATTCAAACAGCGGGAAGTCCACCACCCATGCAAAAGCGACCTTCTTGGGGTCGGTCAGATTCAACATTTCAGCCAAATGACGGCGCAGGGTATCCACCACGTTATAGACCACTTTGCGCTCGTCCGAGACAAACAGCAGCAAATCGCCGGGTTGGACACCGACCGCATCAAATAATTCCAATTTCAACTCGGTGGGGAAGAATTTACCAATCGGCCCGCGCACCTCACCATTTTCCTCGGTGGGGATTGCCATATACGCCAAGCCCTTAGCGCCTGCCCCTCTCGATAATTCTTCCAATTCCTGATGCAATTTCTTAAGTTGGCTGCCGCTTTCCGCCCCCAGATTCGGCACGCGGATGGCTTTGACGGGTTTGCCCGCCGCCACATTCGAGGTAAACACGCTGAAGCCGCTGCGCCCTGCAATGTCACTGATGTCCACCGCCGCCATGTCATAGCGAATATCGGGTTTATCCGAGCCGTATTTTTCCATCGCGTCCTGATAGGGGATGCGCGGGAAGGGGTCGAACACCAATTCGCGGTCAGTCACATCTTTGACAATGGCAATCATCATGCCTTCAATCAAATCCATGACGTCATGCCGCGTTACAAAGCTCATCTCCATATCCAGTTGGGTAAATTCTGGCTGCCGATCCCCGCGTTGGTCTTCATCCCGGAAACAGCGCACAATCTGGAAATAACGTTCATAGCCCGCCACCATCAGCAATTGTTTGAGTTGTTGGGGGCTTTGGGGCAGGGCATAAAATTTACCGGGGTGGACGCGGCTAGGCACCAAATAATCCCGTGCGCCTTCGGGGGTGGTCTTGAACAAGATGGGCGTTTCGATTTCCATGAAACCCCGATCACCCAAATAATTGCGAATGAAGCGGGTGACGTTGTGCCGCAAAATCAAATTCTTCTGCATCCGTTCGCGCCGCAAATCCAAATAGCGATATTTCATGCGGAGGGCTTCATCCAAATTTTCTTCATCTTTATTGATGTAAAACGGCGGGGTTTTGGCCTGATTCAGCACCACCAAATCGGTCACTTCGACTTCAATCGCCCCGGTGGTCATATTGGGGTTAACCATGCCCGCCGGACGTTGGCGCACAATACCCTTGACCTGAATCACCCACTCATTCCGCACTTCTTTGGCTTTTTTGTGCGTATCAGGTGCGGTTTCTTGATTGATGACCAATTGGGTAAGTCCCCAGCGGTCACGCAGATCAAAAAACACGAGGCCGCCTTGATCGCGCCAGCGGTGAACCCACCCCGCCAGTGTAATTTCTTGTCCGGCATGTTCGGCGCGTAGTTCGCCGCAGGTATGCGTCTTTAACATGGGAAAACTCCTTCAAACGGGAAAATCCGTGAATTTGTACCTAGTTGTCTGTGAAATGTGGCGCGAGATTACCACGAACGGGCATGGAGTAGCAATATCAGGAAAAAAACCAACTGTATTCCTGCCAAAACTTGAATTTAAATATAATCCGGTATATTATTCAAATAATACTCAAACAAATAAGATAAGAGGTAAATATGAAACGATTATTGGCCGTTTTCTTTGTGTGTTCTTTACTATTTTTGCCTGTTCACGCTCAAGACCCTGAAAAATGTGATATCGAAACCATAAAAGCTGATTTCACAACTCAACTCAACTCCGCTAGTTCATGGGATGAGATAATTTCAACCAGTACAGAACTAGGTAGTGAAGCGGAACGATGCCAAGTTGCGATTCTCTCACCTAAGCCAATAACAAAAGAGCAAGCTGATACTGTTCTTTTGGCAATCACCGATATGCCTACTGGATGGGCAAAAGTGCCTTTACCTGAAAACGATCCCAATGAACCACGAACTTTCTTATGTGAATCTTTAGAAGAAGTTGAATACGAAGTTTCTTTGGAAGCCTCTTTTGCCGAAACGAATCAAGGCCCCATTGTTGTTGAAAGAATGAGAGTCTATTCTACAGAAGAATTGGCAATCCAAGATTTCAGTCAATTCTCAAGAAGTCGAGATTGTGAAAGTTATACAGATGTCAATGATAACGGCGATGAAACTGAGTTCAGTGTTGGGGAAGTATCGTACCCTACAGTGGGTAATGAGTCCTTCGTAGTACGCACAAACGGCGGTAATTTTGAATTCAATATTTTGATGACACGTTATTCTAATACAATAATCTTCATTCTTTATGGCGAATTCATCTCGGCAGATTTTGATCAATTTGAACTGTATGTGAACAAAGCCTTCGCAAAATTAGCCTCTATTGAGTGACAAACACTGCCATAAGGAACACACTTATCAGGGATGGTATGTTCCTTATGGCAGGTAAACTGCCTTTATAAATTACGGCGTTGGCTCAAACGGAATTTTTCAAAGGCTTCGGCTGTCCAAGGCAGCACCTGTTTAAAAATCTCGTTGTAGATAACCTCTGCATAAACGCGAATTTCTTCCTGTGCATCGGGAGCCATCCGCAATTCAATCCAGTGCATCAAATTATGGGCATCGACTTTGACCACCCATGTGTAATACACCGAGAACCCCGGCAAAAATAATCGCGCCAATTCCTTTGCCACCCCCGCATCCAACGCCTGCTGATACAGCGCAAACGAGCGGTCATAATGTTCGGTCAGCAGGGCGGTCAATTTTTCACCCTCAGCCGGATCAATTTCACCCTCACTGGCCTGCTTATTCGACTCGGCCTGTTTCCGCCAAACCGACGGAAAATAATAGTCGTTTTCCTCAAAAGGGGTATATCTTCCACTTTGAGCATTCGCTGACCACATTCTGTGTCGAACCCATTGCCCAATTGTTACTATTGATATTACATCAACGACCACAGCATTTCTGTGTGATTCTTATGGTTTCCCATAAGTTCAGACTGTATCTTGAACTCACCAAAAATGAGCGAGTCCCCTCCCGCATCAGTCGTTACACCTTCCCCAATATTTCATAGGGCTTGGCTCGGTATTCCCATATCCATAGTCCGACGTAGGGTTCACCGAGTTCGAGAGGTTACACCTGTCCCGTCACCGAGCAGGGGGCAGCAAAATTTACCAAACTACAAGGGGCGCACGAACACGGAATTTAAACTCGACCATCTCAAACGGGCTGGTATGCCGATGTTGCATCAGATAAAACAGTAATTTTTTGTCTTTATCGAGTCCCTTGCTCTCGCCCAAAAATGACACACGGGCCGCGTTCACAATCGCAAGGTCATCGCCCATCACATCCTGCAATTCGACAAAGCCCTTATCCAGCACCGGAAATTGATGCCCAATCAGCGCCTTTTTCGCGTCGTCACTCATCAGAAAATCGCCCATCCTTTCGCACACACATTCCACGAAATCGCAGACTTGATTATACTTGGAGAGGACATTTGAAAGTTGTTGTTTTTTGGAGTGAGAAGGGTTGCTATGACCTATCAGAATAATCCCGCCGCCCAATCGCAGATGCGTGCCAATTTTCGTGAGGCTGATTTGGAAGTCGTCATGGAACATATCCATGCCGGCAAGTCGGTAGAAATTATCGGATTAGGCAGCGTCGGCAAATCCAATTTTGTCCGGCGGCTGATGCGCAAAGATGTGCAAGACCGCTATCTCTATCAGATGCATCAGGAATCGGCCTACTGCGTGTTTATTGGGATTGATGCCAACAGCCTGCTCGAACCTATGCCCAGTGCGCTTGATCCAACCCTACCCTCTGGCTGGTCGGGTTATGAACTAATTGCATCTCGTCTGTTACAGGCCGTCATGGATCATCAACTGGTCGCCCATATCACCAATCCCAAAGACGCCTCGCACCCCGAGTCACTCTATGCCCTCTATCATAAAATCTGGCCCAGCGATTCGGCGCATAGCAATACGCATATTGTCGCCTTTCGCTATCTGGAAGATTTGGTACACCGGATTTTTGCGGGGTCAAGCCAGTCCTTCCGCTTGATTTTCATCTTTGATGAATTTGAAAAAATGCTGCGCGAACTGCCCCCGCGTTTTTTCCAGAGCCTGCGCAGTCTGCGCGATCAGTATAAAGACCGCATCATATATATCACCACCGCCCGTCAAATTTTGCCGCTGCTGGTGACGGAAGACCTGCTGATTGAATATGAATCGTTTTTTGATCTGTTTGTGGACACCCGCCATTTTCTCCTGCCCTATGGCCCATCCGACGCGGATCAGACCTTCCAGCGCATGTCGTCGCGCCAAGGGTATTCCCCACCGCCTGCCTCTATCCGTGAGCAGATGATGATGGCAACACAGGGACATGCCGGTTTGTTACGGGCCGCGTTTTCAGCGTGGGAGCCCAAAAAGCTCATTTTCGATGGCCTGAAGGATGTCGAAGTGATCGCCACGTTGTTAAACCTGCCGTCTATTCAAGAAGAATGTGGCACGATTTGGCGCAGTTTGTCGAATCGGGAACGGCGCGTCCTTTTTGAGATGACCCGTATGAAACATCAGGGCCAATACACCGATTACAATACGCTCAATCCAATGGTGAATCTCTTGGTTCAAAAGGGGATTTTATTGGAACAAAACAGCATGAGTTACGATGACATCCGTCCGCCTGTGTTCTCCGGGTTTCTATTTATGTCTATCCCGCCCAACGCCGACCCGAAGACCGACGGCGAACAACTATTGAATCTGGCTTGGTGAGGGTATCAATAAATGCCTATCCAACACCGCTGGGACTTAATGCCCGCCCAAGCCATCGCCCTCCAAAAAGAACTAGCGGCTCAGGTGGACACCTCAACACCAATTGACCTTGACCATCTAAAACAGGTTGCCGGGGTGGATGTCAGTGTTAAAAACAATGTCAGCCGCGCTGCTGTGGTCGTGATGAGTTATCCGGAATTTGAAATTTTGGAGGCTGTCACCGCCACCATGCCAACCAAATTTCCCTACATCCCCGGCCTGCTGTCATTTCGGGAAGGTGAGGTGATTTTGGCCGCGCATCAACAGCTAAAATTAATCCCCGATGTCTATATCTTTGATGGCATGGGCATTGCCCACCCCCGGCGCTTAGGCATTGCGGCCCATATCGGCCTATGGTTAGATCGGCCCACCGTCGGCTGTGGCAAAACCTATTTGCTTGGCGATTACACCGAGCCGGATGGCGAACAAGGCAGCACATCCCCCTTGATTGATAAGGGCCAAACTATCGGCATGGTGGTACGCACCCGCACCAATGTCCAACCCGTGTATATTTCACCCGGTCATCATGCCACTTTGGAAACCGCCACCGAGTTAATTTTGCGCTGTACCACCCGCTATCGTCTACCTGAACCCATTCGCGCCGCCCACAACACCGCCGGACAATTTTGAGAATGCCCCTCTTATATTGATATGGAAAACAAAATTGAGCGCAGTCAGTGACCACGCTCAATGAGATTTTTGATGAGAATACGGCTTATTTCGCGATTGCCACATTCGTATTGATCAATGGGCCGGGGTCGAGATGGATGTAATCGCCTGTGCGGAAATGGCAGGCCGCCATATGTCCTGCTTGACCCGGTACACCCAACAAACGGGGATGCTCCGTCTTACAAACATCCTGCGCCATCGGGCAGCGCGGGTGGAAACGACAACCACTCGGCGGATTAATCGCATTAGGAATTTCACCACGCGGCATTGGCGCAGGCCGACGGAAGCGCGGGTCTGGCACAGGTACAGCCGCCAGTAGCGCCTCTGTATACGGATGCTTCGGATTGGTATAGACCGTTTTGATGTCCCCCACCTCGATAATCTCACCCAGATACATAATCGCAATCCGGTCGCAGATATATTTGGCAGTCGCAAGGTCATGCGTAATAAACAGATATGTCAGGCCAAATTCGCGCTGAAGTTGTACCATCAAATCCAGCAAAATCGCCTTGACCGACACGTCCGCCATTGCAATGGGTTCGTCCGCCAAAATCAATTTCGGCTGCATCACCAATGCCCGCGCAATGACCGCACGTTGGCGCTGACCACCCGAAATCTGATGGGGGTAGCGATCAAAATAGGCATCACCGGGAGTCAATCCGACCTTTTCAAAAATTTCACTGACGCGGTGACGAAATTCCTGTTGGCTGTTTACCAACCGATGAATCTTAAGCCCATGCCCAACGCCTTCCCCCAGCGACATGCGTGGGTTCAGACTTGCCATCGGGTCTTGGAAAATCACCTGCATATAACGGCGCATCTTCCGCAGCTCTTCGCCGCTTAGATTATTGAGGTGAACATCTTCAAAAACGACTTCGCCCTCAGTTGGTTCTAACAACCCCACCGCCACACGCCCGGTGGTAGATTTTCCTGAGCCGGATTCGCCAACCAAGCCAAAAACTTTACCCTGCTCAATTTCAAATGAGACCCCGTCTACCGCATGAACATACTGCTGTTCACCTACCCGCATGATTTGTTGAAGCAGGTCACGTTTTACCGGGAAATATTTTTTAACGTCTTGCAGCCGTAAGATTGTGTTGCTGCTGGAAGGATTATTTTCACTCATGGCACTCTATTTAATACCGCCTTGCCTGCGTTGAGCCTTGATATTCTTGGTGCAGCCAGCATGACGCCAGATGCTTGTCATAACCACCGACTTGCTCATCCCCTTCGCCAATTTCGTCCACCCGCACCAGCCATGGCTGCTTTTGATGGCAAACATCCATCACATGCGGGCAACGCGGATGAAAACGACAGCCGCTTGGGGGCATCACCAAATTGGGCGGTGTCCCATCCATACGATACAGGTCTTGGCTGTCCATCGCAATATTGGGCACACTGCGGAGCAAACCCTGTGTATAGGGATGTTTAGGATTGTGGAACAATTCATCCACGTTCGCAACTTCGGCCAAGCGTCCGGCATACATCACCGCGACCCGATCCGCCAATTCCGCCACGATACCGATATTGTGTGTCACCAGCAAAATGGTTAGGCCAAATTCGTCCTTAAGTTCGCGCAGCAGATCCAAAAATTGAGCTTCCACAATCACGTCCAGCGAAGTAGTGGCTTCGTCGGCAATGATGATATTGGCCTTCAACGCGAGAGCCAAGCCAATCATCACACGTTGGCGCATCCCACCCGAAAGCTGATGGGGATATTCTTTTAGGCGTCGCCGACCAATGCCAAGCCGTTCCATCAACGTTTCAGAACGGGCCAGCGCCTCATCTTTGCTGACGTCTGGCTCATGCACGCGGATCGCTTCAATGATGTGGTTGTCAATGCGCTGCACCGGATTAAGCGAGGTCATGGGGTCTTGAAAAATCATGCTGATTTGTCGCCCCCGAACATCACGCATTTGGTTTTCGTCATACGTCATCAAGTCTTGATTCTTGAAAATTAACTGGCCCTTGGTGATGCGCCCCGGTGAGGGAATCATCCGCATGATCGCCTTACCCAAGGTAGATTTGCCCGAACCAGACTCACCGACCAATCCCAACACTTCCCCGCGATACAGGTCAAGCGAAAGGGTATCAATCGCGCTCAACATCCCGCGTCGCGTTTGATATTCCACGCTGAGGTCACGGATGGAGAGGATAATTTCTTGTTTATTGACCTGACTGTAATCAGGCACAGCTTGAAAAAGTGTCATTGCATCACCCTCCTAGGCCCGATTCAGGCGCGGGTTCAAGATTTCGCTGAGGCTTTCACCCAACATGCTAAAGCACAAGGTCAGCAGGGCGATCGCAAGGCCGGGGAATGTCACCAACCACCATTCACCACCGATCACGAATTGGCTGCCTTTGGACAGGTCAACACCCCAATCCGGCACAGTCTCCGGTAGGCCCAAACCAAGAAATGCCAAACCCGCCCCGGTCAAAATCGCATCGGCAACATTAATCGAGAAAATCACCACTACCGACGCGATCACATTCGGGAACACATAGCGGATCAGAATAATGGGGTTCGTTGCCCCCAGACTCTTGGCCGCCTCGACATAGGCCACCTCACGAATCGCCAGCGTCTGCGACCGCACCAAACGGAAATAGGTCGGCACATAAATCACAGCAATGGCGAGGATAATATTCCCAATACCCGGCCCCAACACGGCGGCAATCGCAATCGCCAGCACCAAACCGGGGAAAGAATAGAGGCTGTCCATAACAAGCGACAATATACGATCCAAAATCCCGCCGAGATACCCGCTGATCAACCCCAATGGAATCCCCAACAAACACGAGCAAATCGCGGCACTGATCCCAATCATCAAGGTATTCTGGGTACCATAAAGCAGGCGGCTAAATACGTCCTGCCCCAACAAATTCGTACCAAACAGAAAGCCCCCTTGATGGGCCGGGCCGACTGTACCGACGATCCGCAAATTGGGATATTCAGACACAAGGTCTTTAAATTGGGTTTCCTCGCCAACAATCGCCACCAATGGACGGCCCCGCTCAGCAGTTACATCCGAAGTAGACAATATCTCAAGCGCCTCAATCGGCTGCAAACTTGTGGTTTCACGGTTAATTTCAACCCGGATACCAGCCGCATCACGTTCTTGCCCCACGATACGATTGGCTTTTTCATCAATCGCCCCAATACTCTTGGCGTCACTGGTACGCTCAATGAGTTCACCCGTCTCGATGTTGTATCCGATTTCGGCAAAACTCTCATAGGGCAGTTCGTTCCGCGTAATCAAAATATAGCTGGCGGGTACTTCATTGGGGCCTAAACGGGCTGGGCCGGCTTCTTCGTCATAGTCATACGGGGCAAGGTATTCAGGTGCAATACCCACAATGATGAATAGCACCAAGATCAACCCGCTAATCATCGCCAGCCACCAGTCAGCGCCATGCCAGCGGCGGGCCTCACGCACGGTGCGGCTGGAAAGCAACAGGGCGGTTGTCACGACGACATTCAGCACTGCCCAAAATTGCAGTATGCCTTTGACGCCTTTCATATCGAGTGCAAAATACAAAAGAGCGAGGATGGCAGCAATCGCCAGACTGACCCCACCCCATATACGCCACGTTTTGCGGATTGTCCCCATAACGGAACTACGCGGTTGAACAAATATCTCTGCGGTTGTGGTTGCCATAATTATCTATCCTAGAACCGAATACGTGGGTCAATAAACGCATAGAGAATATCGGTGAGGGTACTCATTACACCCACTGTGATGGCAAACACCACCACTGCCCCTTGCACCACCGGATAGTCACGCAGCGCAATACCATCACGCAGCAGTTTACCCAGCCCATCCCATGAGAAGGTGGTTTCGGTCAACACCGCCCCGGCTAACAGCACCGCGACTTGCAGCCCAATGAGCGTCATAATTGGAATAAATGAGTTGCGTAGGGCATGGAAATAAACGACTTTGCGTTCCGGTACCCCTCTAGCACGTGAGGCGGTTACATAGTCCTCTTGCAAAATTTCAATCATATTCGAACGAGTCAAGCGGATGAACACCCCCACCAATGCAATGGTTAAAGTAACGGTGGGTAAAACAAGATGTTTCACTACATCGCCAAATGCCGCCCAATTCCCCGCCAACAGTGTATCAATCACATAGATGTTGGTGCGGTGATCAAATTCATTGGCATATTGGGGATTGATGCGCTGTGCCACTGGCAGCCAATTTAGCTCACGGGCAAACACAATTTGCAGCATCAGCCCCAACCAGAAAATCGGGATGGCATAAGCGACCACACTGGATATTCGAAGAGAATAATCCATCGTACTCTTGTGCCTGTTCGCCGAAAGCGCTCCAGTGGTAATGCCAAAGATAAGCATTAAGATAATTGACGGTAAGACCAATTCAATGGTTGCCGGGAAACGCCGACCGATGATTTCGGTTACTGGGCGGTCTTGTTCCACGTTGTTCGAGACTCCCAAGTCACCCTGAGCAATGTCCGTCAGGTAGTCCCAATATTGCTCATGAATGGGCCGGTTCAGCCCTGCCCGTTCACGTAGACGGTCAAGTGTGGCTTGGTCAGTGCCGGGTTTAAGTCGGGTCGAAATTGGATCACCCGGCAAAATCCGCATCATCACAAACACCAACGTGAGCAAAATCCAGATCATCGGCACAACTAACAACAGGCGTGTAATGACATAATTCCGCAATGAACGACTGCCAGTTAGAACGGCATAGACCAAGAAGAGGCCGACAATCAGCAATCCGCCCCCGCATAACGTGCCAAATGTGAGTTCCATAGAGGAAAAGCCTTACTATAACAAAATGTTTTTAAACTTTTGCAGATTATACAAGAAAGAGAGGGACGTGCTAGACCTTAAATAATCCAACACGTCCCTCCCCAATTTGCAATCAGCTAACTGCTACACGCCTATTCAACGGGTTGCAGCAAACGATATTCCAAGTTCAAAGCGGCACCCACAATGACATTAGTCACGCGAGTAACGTTCCATACCATGTAGTCTTGGCCTACCAACAATGGAATAGTTGGTACTTGTTCGGCATAGTAGTCTTGGGCAGCGGCCAGAGCGTCTTCACGGCCATCAGTGCCGACAGTAGCGCGAGATTGACCAATCAGATCATCCATTTGTGGGTCATTGAAGTTGATACCCAATCCAACGGAGTCAATACTGCGACCAAACGGCGCAAGGTAGTTGTCCGCGTCTGGATAGTCAAAGAACCAACCGAGGAAGAAGAAAGGATATTCGCCAGCAGTAGCGGCAGGACGATAGCTGCTCCACTCTTGGCTTTGCAGTGTGATTTCGACCAGACCGGTTTCTTCAAGCTGTTCTTTCACAATGGACATGGCATCGGTTGACCAACCGCCATAACGTTCTGGTGGGAACCACAGCTCGATTTGCAGTTTGTTATCGGCGCTGTAACCAGCTTCGGTCAAGTCCGCAATGGCGCCTTCAAGATCACGCACATCATACAGATCGAGATAGCTTTCGGTCGCACCAGCGAAGCCGGGCGGAACCATGCTGTAGATGGGGCTTGCCAAACCGCCAATGGCGCGGTCAATGATCTCGTCACGGTCAATCGCCTTGGCAAACGCACGGCGCACCAAAACGTCGGAGACGGGATCTTTTTGAACATTGAACGACAGATAGTTGATACGTCCGGGCACCGTAATCACTTCAAGTTCTTCGGTGTCGGCCAGACGGGGAATTTCGGTGGGGGTCGGTGAACGCCAAGCCATGTCAATGTCACCATTTTCGACGGCGAGGGTCAGTTGGGCGTCGTCTTCATAATAAGTAAACACGACTTCTTCGAACGCTGGCGCATCACCGTAGTAGTTGGGATTCACTTGGAAGGTCGCATTTTCACCAACGGTATAGCTCACCAACTGATAGGCACCAACGCCATGCAGCGCTGGAGGCGTATTGTTGAAGGCATCCATCGCAAAGTCACCCGCTTGGAAGGGGAACAGTTGGGGCTGTGAGCAAAGAACCACTGGGAAGAGGTCAAACACTTCTTTCAGCGTAAAGACGAGGGCATTGTTTTCACCGGGTTCGACTTTTTCGATGAACGAAATCAAGCCATAAGGGCTACCTTGCAGGGTCAAGCTACGATTAACCCACTCGACATAAATTTCGGGGGTCAGCACGCTGCCATCGGGGAACATCGCATCGTCGCGCAGGGTAAAGGTATAGGTCAACCCGTCTTCGGAGCGAACCGGGAAGTCAGTCGCCAGATGCGGTTCGCATTCGGTGCTGCCGGGAATGTAGGCCAACAAGCCATCGGACACGTTACGCAGAATTTCCCAGTCGTGGAACGAGTAGGCTTCAGCCGGGTCGAGGGATGAAATATCGTCGGTGGTGCCGATGACAACGCGCTTTACATCTTGACGGGCCGCCGCTGAGTTTTGCTCAACAGACTGATTGGCGCTGACGATACCAACACCGATGGTCGTAACCAACAGTGCAAGTACCAGCAAAAGGCTAATACGCTTCATTGTTTTTATCTCCTGAAAAGTGATGCACTAACTTAAATGGGTGTGGCAAACAAGCTACTGAATTGATGATGTGCGTCCCCTCCTTTGAGACATGCGCTAAATATCGCATCTCAATGGCAAGATTAAACTGCCGTTAAAAAAGTATATCCAAATTCCGAGCTGTCAACCATAAAATAGAAAATGAATTTTTGTCTTTGCATAATTACAAGGCAGTCTCCCATTAAGTTCAACACGTTCATTTCAACAGTTTAGCCCTGCCTTAATGAATCATGGATTTTTTCGTTGTCGAATCCAAAGAATTAATCCATCATAAATATAGAGGACTGTGTAAATTCATATCTTGTGCTAAAATAATTCTTGAGCGTTGCTTTTTCATTTGTTATTGAATGCCCTGCATGGAGTTAAGACTGAATGCCATCTCTGCTGACCCAATTGGTATGTCGGGATTGTGGTCATGCCATGCCGCCTGACCCCCTAGCCAAAAAATGTGACAAATGCGGCTCGGCTTGGCTTGAAGCCGACTATGATTTCGAGACCGCCAAGAAAATCTGGTCAGCTGGTTTACGTGATCGTGAAAGCGACCTCTGGCGCTATGAAGAACTACTACCCGTCGCCCGCCCCGAACGCCACATTTCAATGGGTGAGGGATGGACACCGCTGATTCACGCCATCAACCTTGAAAAAGAACTCAAGCTCCCCAATATCTTCATTAAAGACGAACGCCAAGGCCCGACCAGTTCTTTCAAAGATCGTCAGGCGGCGGTTGGGGCAGCCACATTGGTGCAGGCCAATAAAAACGAGATGGTCCTCGCTTCAACCGGCAATAAAGCGGCGGCATATGCGGCCTATTGTGCCAGAGCCGGTATCCGTCTGTGGATATTCCTGACCAGCATGGTACCCAACGAAAAACTGCGCGAACTCGGCCTATATGGGGCCGAAGTAGTCAAAATCGCCGGGACGTATGACCAAGCCAAAAAGGTCGCCCAAGATTTTGCCGAACGTCGCAATCTCTACCTTGACCCCGGCACAACCGCTATCCCCGGCAAAGAGGGCCTCAAGACCATCGCCTTTGAAATCGCCGAGCAATTAGCCCGCTATGCCCCCACCGTAGATGGCAAATGGCGTGCCCCCGATTGGTATATCCAAGCGGTGAGTGGCGGCATCGGCCCGATTGGGATTTGGAAGGGTTTCCAAGAACTCATGCGGATGGGCATGATTGATAAAATGCCCAAACTCGGCATCATCCAAGTCGAAGGCTGTGCGCCGATGGTCGAGGCGTGGAAAGAGGGGAAGGAAGAAGCCGAACCTGTTGTGCCGCGCACCCGCATTTCCGTCCTCGCAACGGGTGACCCCGGACGCGGTTATAAGATTCTACGCCAAGCCTGCCTCGAAACAGGCGGCACCATGATTTCTGCCAATGATGGGGCGGCCTTCCGTGCCATGCGCCGATTGGCCCGCAGCGAAGGTCTCAGCATGGAGCCTGCCGCCTCGGTAGCATTTGCTGGCCTAGAGCAGTTAGCCGCCGAAGGTATCCTAAAACCCGAAGAATTTATTGTCGTCAATTGTTCCGGCCACACCTTCCCCGCCGAAAAACACGTCTTGGAAGATGAATACGTCCTCGACCTCCAATTGGGACATCCCGAAGGCGAAATTGCGCCGACCAACAAGATTGAAGAAGGTTTGGGGGCGGCCCTTGCCAAATTAGATGAACAGGTCACGACCGTCGTCATCATTGACGATAACCCACAGGACAGCCGTCTAATCCGCCGCTTGCTGCAAAATCACAAAAATTATCGCGTCTTTGAAGCCAACAATCCGCTAGATGGCCTCGATTTAGTGCGCCAGCGTAAACCCGATTTGGTGGTTAGTGACCTGACCATGCCCGAAATGGATGGGTTCACCCTCCTCGAAAGTCTAAAATCCGACCCCGATACCCGTGACATTCCGGTCGTCGTGGTCTCGGCCAAAACCCTTACCCCGCGTGATCGTGCCGTCCTTGAAGGTCGGGTAGATTCGCTGTGGCAAAAGGGCAGTTTTAATACCCGCGAATTGGTTGACCATGTAGTAGAGCGTTTGGGCAGCAATTCAAAATCGCCTGATCAACCCATCAAGACCACCGTCGGCGAAGTCGCCAGCAGTGTCGTAGATGCGTTAGAGGCCGTTGCCGAAACCAAAGTCTTGGTCATTGATGACAATCGCCGTGATGCGCGGTTAGTCCGCCGCATTTTGGAAGCCACCCGGCGTTATCAAGTTTTGGAAGCCTATACTGGTCAAGATGCCAAGACCATGCTGGAAGACAATCTACCACGCCTCATCGTGCTTGATCTGATGCTGCCTGACACCGATGGGATTACCCTGCTAAAAGAGCTAAAATCCAGTGAGCGCCTAAGTGCAATCCCCATTGTTATTTTGACAGCCAAAGATTTGTCCGAAGATGAAAAGGCCATCTTCCGTCAAAATGATTGCAGTGTATGGGTAAAACCGTCATTAGATCGCCTCGCATTAGTAGCGCACGTGGACAAAATTATCAGCGAAAAGGACGCAAAGTAATGGCTAAGCGGATTTTGTATGTGGAAGATAACGCCCAAAATAAGCGCCTCGTTCGCAAAATCCTAGTCTCGCGGGGTTATGAAGTCCTTGAAGCCGAAGATGGATTGGCGGGGGTTGAAATTACCAAGAATGAATTACCCGACTTGGTTTTGATGGACATCAACATTCCCGGTATTGACGGACTAGAAGCAACCGGTATCTTAAAATCCACCAATGAAACACAACATATCCCAATTATTGCCTTAACTGCGAACGCTATGCGTGGGGACGAAGAACGCTTTTTGGCTGCGGGCTGCAACGGGTATTTACCAAAGCCCATCAATATGGCTGACCTGCTAGACAAAGTCCGAGGATTTTTGGGAGAGTAGCCCCCTTCTTCACTAGACTATTGCTATACCTATACCCTACGATCTCTGTCAAGTTGTTTGGGTTCTGTTAAACCCTGTCTAATTCAGACCAAACCCCAACCGAGTAGCTTTCGTATTTTCCACCAAGCATGGTATGATAGGATTGTGAGAGACTTAAAATTGCTCTTAATATTCTGTCATTTGTTGATTATTGTAACCATGAATGGTGCATGTTTGGGCCATTCAACGGGTGAGACCCTATGACTATCATAACACCCGCCCTATCTCCCAACTTTAGAGTGCGAAAGGAGTAAGGTGCTTCCTCCCCAAACCTAAAAATTGGGGTTTCCGCGCCGAATTTTAGATGAAACAGCAAGTATTACGCTTCTCAATTCTCGCCTTATGCGGGATCATGGTACTCGGTCTTGTCACCCTTCTACCCAATGCAGATGGCCGACCACAAGTCGCCCAAGCCCAGTCTGGTTGTTGGACGGGCCAGTTTTACAACAACAACAATTTCATCGGGTCACCCGTTGGCACATCCCCTTGTGATACGGCCATCAACTTCAATTACGGTTCAGGTGGGCCAGCCCAAGTGCCGGGTATCATTGATAACTTCTCCATCCGCTGGACGAGTGTTCAAATTCTGCCCACCACGGGAGTTTACACCTTCAATATCACGGTTGAAGATGGTGCGCGGCTGATCGTCGGCGGGCAGACCATTATCAATCAAATCGGTGCGGATTTAAGCGGCCCAACGACCCTCAGCGGCTTCTATTCCAATACCATCCCCGGCCAATCAGTGACCATAATTCTTGAATATCAAGCGCTCACTGGCAACGCCCAAATTGCCCTGAGTTGGTTCACCACAGGCGGGGTCGCAACCGCGACCTCCACAACGGTCAGCTATTGGAACGTTGAATACTTTAACAATACCTCGTTGTTGGGTACAGCCGTCGCCTTTAGTCAGGTGACAACCGATGCCCTCAACATCAATTGGGATTTGACTGCTCCCGCGATTGGTGTTCCTGCCGATGCGTGGTCAGCACGCTTTACTAAAATCATTGACTTCGGATCGGGCGGCTCTTTCCGGTTTGAAGGGCGGGTGGACGACATTTTTACCGTTCGTTTAGACGGTGTACCCATCATCGCCTCAACACCCTATTTCCAAGATTTTCTCTATAACGCTACCGTGCAAGTCGCGGCTGGTCAGCACACCCTCACCATCGAAATGGTGGATTTCGAGCGCCAAGCCTATCTCCAATTCAATTGGTTTGCGGTGAATGCTCAAGGCACAGCCGTTTCCGGCACAGCTGTCAGCGGCACCCCCGGCTTTACAGGCGTCACGGGGACGGCCAATGCCAATGTCGGCCTGAACTTGCGCCAGAGTCCATCTACTAGCTCAACCAAGTTGGCCCTGCTCCCCAAAGGTTCAACCTATCCGGTTGTGGGCCGCACTGCCGATGGAGTGTGGGCACAATTGAACGTCAATGGACAAATTGGCTGGTCGCTGGCGGAATGGCTCATTTTTACAGGTGACTTTAACAGCGTTCCGGTCACCGACGGCGGCACAGCCCAATCTGCTGCTGGCCCAACTGCCACCCCGACCCCCATTCCTGGTGGTGTTGAAGTCCGCGCCGTAGGCAATGTTCGCATCCGTTCTTGCCCCAGCACCCGCTGCACCCGTCTAAGTTATGTTCCTTGGGGTACACAGGTCATCGCCTTGGGCGAAAGCGCCGACAAACGCTGGATCAAGATTCGTTATGCCGACCCGCGCAAGGGTGAAGTAGTCGGTTGGTCACTGAAGGCATGGTACTTCAATAACGACTTCAGCCTGCCCCTGCCAGAGCTACCCACGCTCTCGTCCTAACGAATAAACTGAAACCATCAGGGCGGTTCATACGAGCCGCCCTATTTATTTCCATGAGGTTTTTGAGACATTTCCATATGAGCAATCGGCCTCAAGTCCCCCGCAAGCGCATGTACCACGCCCACGACCGCAAAATGATCCTTGTCAAAGGGCTAAATGAAAGCAGCGAGCATGTGCTAATGAAAGCCTTCCTGTGGGCGCTCTACCTGCCAGATTATCCAACCTTGACAGTTGAAATCCGTATTGGGGATCGCTATAAACCCGATGTCGTGGCCCTTGATGCGGCGGGTAACCTTCTATTTTGGGGTGAAGCCGGCCCAAGTCAGTATGGAGAAAGTGCGGGCACTGGCAAAACGCTATCGCAGCACCCACTTTGCAATTGCCAAATGGCACACCCGACTTGACCCGGTAGAAGCATTAGTCTCGGAGGCCTTGCAGGGTATTAAACGCGATGCCCCCTTTGAATTGATGAGTTTCCCCGCCGACAGTGCCGAGCGTTTTTTAGATGATGCAGGGCATCTCCAAATCAGCCGGGCCGACTTGGAGATACGGTGTTTGGATTAATCCCACTTCCGTTCATCAACAATCAATCGTTGGCCCTCAATGGTGTCTACAAATTCCACCGCGTTGATGGACAGATGGGCCACCTGTTTAATGGCAGCTTTTAGGGCTTCCGCGTCCACCCCTACCCCAGCTTGCTGGACGACCTTCAAGGTCACTTGGTCATAATCGCCATCTCGCGTAACCACCGCCTGCAATGCCGTGATACCCGTAAACGACGCCGTTGCGAAGCGCAGTTGATTAGGATGCAAGAACATGCCGCGCACCTTGACCGCTTCACCGCTTCGACCCACTAATCCAAACAAACGCCCCGCACCCGGAATCATGACCGCCATATCCCCCGTACCAAATCGCAGCAGGGGATAGGTCTTGCTAAAACAGGTGACGACCACCTCACCGGGTGTGCCTTCCTGCACCCATTGTCCGGTTTGGGGGTCAACCAACTCAACAATCAAATTATTGGGCAAAATGAACCCCTGTTCGCCATACACCTCATACGCCACGACACCCAGATCAGCGGTGGCATAGGCTTGACTCGTCTTGAGGCCATATTCGCCCTCAAATTTGGCCCGCAGTGAAGGCGGATAGGGTTCGGCGCTAAAAAATGCCTTCTTCAATGGAATGGCCGTTTTGGGAATCCCCATCTCCGCCATTTTGTCCAGAATCATCGAGAGGAAGCTAGGGGTACCGACATAACCCACAATTTTCAAATCAAGAATCACTTTGATCTGGGTTTCCGTGTTACCCGGCCCCATCGGGACAACCACCGCACCCGCCCGCCGCAGCCCTTCATCCAGCAGCAAGCCCGCCGGCACCATATGATAGAGAAAGGTATTAACCACAATATCGCCCTTGCCAAAACCTGCCCGTGCTAAGGCTAATTCGGCGTCTTCAAAAAGCTCGGTGTCATCAATACCAAACGGGTCAAAGATTGGGCCGGGGGAAAGGTGGATGCGCTGCAATCGTTCAACAGGTACAGCTAACCAGCCTCCAAACGGCGGATTGGCCTGCTGCATCTCGGTCAAATGGTCTTTGCTGGTCACCGGCAATTTCTGCAAATCTGCAACAGTCTGCACATCACCAGCGGTCAATCCTGCCCCATCAAAAATAGACTTCACCGCCGGGGCATTGGCAACCGCATACGCCAGATGGTCTTTTAAACGCTGATTTAAATCGGTCATAAACTCCCTTTCAAACAAAGTATTTTCGATTCAACAAATAGGGAAGGGCTGACTCGCTTTGCACGGTGGCTTTAAGGTTTGAACGGTGATTGCGAAAACCGCATGGATAGACAGAGTGGTGCTCATCTTCGTAGGGACGTAACATGTTCCGTCCATTCAAGCCTTTTTGCCCCGTGTTTTGATCGGTCAACCTAGTCTAAATTGAGCGCGGCGGATTTATCCCCGCGTATGAATGACTCTCAATCTTGAAATTCGCTGTACATCCCCACCGAATTTTTTAATCCCCAATTTCGGGCACTTGTCGGATTGTGGACTTGGCAGACATCGCGGATGACTTCGGGTCAACTTTGCCGCCATGCAGCCGTAGCGCAAACAGCAACGCCACCAAACTGATCACCGCGCCGATCAAAAACATTTCGTTAATCTGGTCAACCGTCGCATTAAAATAGGCATCCTGCCGATCCAATTCCGGCATATCCGCCACCCGTTCATCCACCCGATAGAGCGCAAAGGTCGTCAGACCCGAAATCGCCAATGTCATGCCAACCAGCCGCAGCACCAGCACCAGCGCCGCCGATACCCCCCGATCATCATCCGGGGCATCATTCATCAAAGCGGTTGCGACAGGCGAGATGGTCAACCCCAGCCCAACCCCCACCAGCGCGATTTCAGCCGCCATAATCCAGAACGAAATATCACCCGTCCATGTGAAGCTGCACAGCAAAAATCCGATAATCGAGAGCGCCATCCCAATGACCGTCACCCGCCGATAACCATAACGATCACTCAGCCAGCCGCCGGGGAAAGCTGCCACCGCCATCGGAATCGTTAACCCCGACAGTACCAAACCTGCCACCAATGCCGCATCATGAAAAGCCGATTCGCTAGTGGAATCTAGCCGGATATTGACCAACAACGGCACACTGACCAACCCAATCGCCAGCGCGAACCCAACACAAAAATTAGTGAAGGCCGCCACGCTAAAGTTGGCCTTGCGGAATAATCGCAAATCAATCAGCGGGGTTTTAGTGCGAAATTCCCAGAATAGAAATGCCCCAAACGCCACCCCTGCCATAATCAGCATCGGGGCGGTTAAGTCGGTGCTTTCGGTCGCAATCTCATCAAAACTGCCTGCACTTGCGGCTGCTTCAGGACTGGCCCCACCCAAACCGATACTCAAGCCGATAAGGGCAGCCGTAATCAAGCCCGTCCCCACAAAATCAAATCTACCCGCCACCCGATGGTTAAATTGTGGGCTACGCAGCGCCAACCACGCCCCCACCAATGCGATAATGCTTAGAGGGATATTGAGAATGAACAGCGTATGCCAATCGGGATGCCCAATTTTGATACCTACCTTTGCAAAAACGTCTACAATGCCATCACCATGTTCGCCAAAAAAATTGACCATCGCGCCGCCATACAGATGCCCCAATACCCAACCAGCAGTATCTATCGCGCCAATCGCCCCCAACGGACGCGCCCGCCCATTTTTCGGGAACAGGTCGCCAACCAGCGCCATCGTGACCGGCACCATCGCCCCGGCCCCCAATGCTTGGATGACCCGCCCCAAAATAATCATGTACAACTGGCGCATTTCGAGTGAGGGGGGAATATGCGTATCAGGATTAGGATACAACCAGCGATACACTTCCAGATAGGTATCAGCAGGCCATTGGTCGGCAATCGTGATAAACCACGACCCAAACATAAAAATCAGCAGGCAGATGATATACACCCACTTGCGCCCCAACAAGTCAGACAAGCGCCCCGTAAACGCCATACTGATGGTATAGGCCAATAGATAAGCGCTGATGACCCACGACGCCTCATCAAAACGGGTATCCGGTGGCAAATTGAGTTGATTCATCACCTCTGGCAAAATCGCCGAGACGATGGTGAGGTCAAGTGCCCCGATGAATACGGGCAGCGATAAAACCGCCAATATCCACCATGCGCGGCGCATATCAGTTGGCGGGAGTGGGTTCTGCATTGTCTACGACCTCAACCTCTGGTTCTTCGACTTCTTCGGCTTTGTAATTGCCATATCCGGCAAAGCTGATCGTCCAAATCGTCGGGTCTTGGTTCTCCGCGTCGGGCTGGGCAGGTTCGTTCAGTTTGATCTGGGCCAAATTTTTGTCGCGGGTGCGGATATACACATCAATTTCAATCGTGCCTTCGCGGGTGCCAATCAACCCCACCGTCACCGAGCGCACCAAAGTGGCTTCAACATCTGCCTTAAGATGATAAACGGGTACGCCATCCAAATCTTCTTCGCCAATTAACTGCACATTTTGCGCCGAGCGTAGGGCATTGCCAATTCCTTGATCTGCCGATTGCAAATCAGAAGGTAAAAAATCATGGGCAAAGATCATCAATGTCCATTGATCGTTGGTCAAAAAACGATTATTGATATATTGGTTTTCAGCCACCGCGATCAACTGCACTTCCTGTGTAAGCGCTTCAATCGAAACACTGACTTTGCCGCGCACCCGGTCAGGTTGGACAAAAATCGCATCGGCACTGTTAAAGGTGATTGCAAGGTCAAGCTCATTTTCAATCACCGTCGGTTGGCCTTCTTGGGCCAGCAACAGCCGGAACGATTGGGCCTGATCAATTTGCGAAGCCGCCTCTTGCATCAATGCCGCCGGATCAGCCGGGGTTTCGGTTTTGTCATCACTACTGTCTCCACAGGCTGCTATCACGAAAAGAAAGCCAACAGCTATGCTCAGGTTACGCCACCAATGTTGCTTCAAATCCTATTGCCTCCACGATTTGCAAAAACCCCTTGAATTATAACGAACTATAGTAGATTACGTGATGCAAGGTTAGCCAGTCGCACAAAATCTCATAAACGGCGGTAACCCGACAATTGAGCATCGGGTCGTTTGGGGTTAAAATGAGTGGAATAGATCAATGTGCGGAGATGGTGAATGGTAGACAAGCCTTCGGAAAACAATGATACTGTGCCAAGCCAGCCGGAAAACGTGCCGCCGCGTAAGCCGCTGCAATACGATTATTCGCGCACGACTCCCAAAACCAATTCCCACTGGTACAGTATGCCGGGGCAAGCCAATCCGCTCGACAATCTGCAAAACCACCAGTCCCAATCCGCCCCACCACCGCATAACCCCACCCGCCCATCCTATGTGCCCGTTGACCAGATGACCCCCAGCCGGGTTCGTTTAGAGCAGCGCCGTCGTCGCCAAGCCATCGGCCTAGAAAATTGGGCATGGGTGATAATCGCCATCGCATTATTAGGACTGACCATCATCGTGAGCATGGTTATGGTAATCGTCCTCCGCAGTGATCGTAATGACCGGGCCAGCGCCAGCACCGCACCGCAAATCGAACCCACCTCGATTATTTATGGGGCAGGCGATCAAGCACTTGGCACACCCATCGGCGGCGCACTCGAAGGCAACGCAATGGAAATCCTGCCATGGGATGGGCAAGAACGCTTTACTGTCTTGATGATGGGTCTAGACAACCGCCCCGGTGAAGAAGGCGCTTGCCGCACCGACACCATGATGATTATCAGCATTGACCCGCAGCATAACAGCATCGGGATAATGAGCATCCCGCGTGATACCTATGTCGAAATTCCGGGCTATGGCCTTGACCGCATCAACACCGCCTGCGTCTATGGCGAACTCTATCAGCGTGGCAGCGGCCCACGTCTAGCCATGCAAACCGTCCAGTACAATTTCGGCATCCGTATCAACGATTATGTCATGGTCAATTTCAATTCGTTTATTTCCCTGATTGACCGTATCGGCGGGATTGATGTCTACGTCGAGCAGGAAATTTATGACGCCGAATATCCCGACATGTTCTATGGCTATGACCCCTTCTACATCGCCGCCGGATTGCAACATCTGGATGGCGCAACCGCCCTCAAATATGCCCGTAGCCGTCACAGCACCGATGATATTGACCGGGGTCGCCGTCAACAGCAGGTCGTCATGGCAGTCCGCGAAAAAGTTGTTTCCGCCAACATGCTGGATAATTTATTGATCGAAGCCCCCGGCATCTGGAATGACTTGGACGAGGGGATTAATACTGGCCTATCCTTCGATCAGATGCTGGCCCTCGCCGTCTATGCCAAAGATGTCCCCTCAGAAAATATCAAAAGTGGCGTCCTCAATTGGGATTACCTGATGTCGTGGACGAATCCTGAAAATAACGCATCGCTGGTTATTCCAGACCGCTATAAGCTACCCGGTCTGATGCTCGAAATTTTTGGCGAGGGATATAACCAATAGGTGTTTAAACGTCGCTGCTATCGTCGGGTTGGTCGGGTCGTGCTCATTGTGCTGCTTATCCCAATTGTGTGGACAAGTTATGCTATGGCCCAAGTCTATCAGTATGCGTCTGAACGGCACACCGGCCCCGCTGATGCCGCGATTGTTTTGGGTGCAGCGGTCTATGGCGAACGCCCTTCACCCGTATTCCGCGAACGCATCAATCATGCTATTGATCTTTATTTCGATGGCAGTGTGAAATATTTGATTTTTACAGGTGGGGTGGGCAATCGGGATGAACTTGCCGAGGCCGAAGCCGCCCGTAATTATGCTCTGCGTAGGGGTGTGCCCGACGAAGCAATCTTGATTGAGACCATTTCAACCACCACCGCCGAAAATTTGGCACAGGCCAAACGACTGGTGGAGGAATATCAATTAGGGCGGGTTTTGGTTATCAGCGACCCATTACACATGAAACGGGCCATATCCCTTGCACAAGATGTTGGCCTAGATGCCTTTCCATCACCCACCCCCACAACCCGCTATCGCACATGGCGCAGTCAGTGGTCATTTCTAATGCGCGAGACGTATTTTTACGCCAAGTATTCTTTGGGAATCTAGTACCGTTATCCCCCACACTGAGGAATCCAGAAATTCATGTCTGCTCTACAACAAATTATTGATCATTTGCACGTCCAACGTCGAGATTTAACAACACCCTATCTGATTCCGGGGCTTTGGATAGACTTTCAGACCCCTGCCGCCCAAAATGTGAATCCCTATGATTTTTTCGCCCAACGCCTCCAAGACATTTTGGACTCACCCCGTCAACCTGTTATTGCTGGCGAACCGGGTGGCGAATGGACACGTTATGCCATCACCTACAATATGTTCCCGCGCCTGACCACCGCTTTCGACCACGACGGCTCTGGCAAGCTCGAAATTGGACAGAATCGCAGCGGGTGGCGTGATACTGGCACACTACTCAAAGCCATCGCATTTTTACCCTTCCTCCGTTCGATGAACTTCAATACCATCCATCTTCTTCCCATCACCGCCGTCGGGCAGGATGGCAAAAAAGGCACATTGGGTTCACCCTACGCCATTCGTAATCCCTATAAGCTAGATGAAAATCTAACCGAACCCGGCCTAGTCGGGGTGGATGTCGAAACGCTGTTCAAGGGTTTTATGGAGGCGGCCCATCGGCTTGGCCTGCGTGTGGTAATGGAATTTGTCCTCCGCACCGCCGCCCGTGATTCGGATTGGATTAAAGAACACCCCGAATGGTTCTATTGGATTAACGCCGATATTCCTGACCGCGTGGCAGGCTCACGCAATCCCAAAGCCTTTGGCAGCCCGATCTGGCCGCATGATAAATTAGAGGAAATTCACCACCGCATCGGACGTGGGCAATCGCACGATTTACCCGTCCCGCCCGACAGCTATCGCAAAATGTTTACCGCGCCACCCCGCTCGGAAAACATCGAGATGGTGGACGGGCGGTGGTATGGCAGGCTAGACGACGGCACAGTCGCTCGCATCCCCGGTGCATTCACCGATTGGCCTCCCGAAGACGCCCAGCCCCCTTGGACAGATGTGACCTACCTCCGCCTCTACGATCATCCCGATTTCAACTATATGGCCTATAACACCCTCCGCATGTACGATGCCCGCATCGCCCAGCCCGAAAACATCGTCCATCCATTATGGGATGCCGTCGAGGGCATCATCCCCCATTACCAAATTAACTATGGCATTGATGGTGTCATGCTCGATATGGGCCATTCCCTGCCGAAGCCCTTAAAGCAGCGCGTGGTACAAAAGGCCCGTTCGCTTGACCCCGATTTTGCTTTCTGGGGGGAAGATTTCAGCATAGGCCGCCACATCCGCGACGAAGGTTATAACGCCGTCATGGGCTATCTGTTTTATGATTTACATCAACCCGAAAAAATGCAGCAGTTTATTGACCGCATCTCCCACCACGATCCCGGCATCACTTTTTTTACAGCGGCAGAGAACCACAACACCCCGCGTCATGCCTCCCGCCAAAATATGCTGGCCCAATGCCATCAAGCCCTGCTGTTTATGGTGGGTTTACCGGGGATGCCTTTTATCTGTTCGGGGTTTGAGGTCTTTGAAAATCGGCCCATCAACACCGGGGTTGGTTTTTCACCGGACGACATTCGTATCTACCCCCCCGAACGCCTCCCCCTCTTTAGCGAATATGCTTTTGATTGGGCACGCAAAGACAACCTAGTGGGGGCGATTCGCTATGCCATGCACCTGCGCCGCCAACACTGTGAACTGCTGAGTAATCCCGATACCCATACCTTGACGGCAGGCAGTTCCAACAATCCGCGTATTCTGGTCTTTTTCCGCACCGACGAAGATTATATTCTGGTTTTTGCCTTCAACATGACCCTCTATGATTTCCAAGCAGGCGAGGCGGAAATCTTCGCGCAGGACTATATTGCCAAAGGCTTATGGGGATTTGAGGGCGTCACCCGAATGAGTGAACGCCTCTCGATTCATGTCGAACTTGGTGGCGGGCACAGCATGATGTTTAAGGTCGCCAACCGCTGATTTACGGGGTTGTTTTGACAGGCACTTCACCCTAGATTCAGCACGGCGGCTTTAGCCCCGTGTCTCAATGATTCAATCTATCGGTCACGATAATGCACCCCTGAGAGTGTACGCAAGCGTTCGGCGGCACTTTCGGGGTTGCTGTCCCGCTGCAAGCTGGCAAATAGCTCATAACTCGCCACAAACTTGCGAACGGTGGCACTTCGCAGCAAGGGCGGGAAAAAGTGAATATGCAAATGCCAGTGTTCCACATTCGGCGTGTTCACTGGCGCTTGATGCACCCCCATCCCATATGGAAAACTCGTCTCGAAAACATTATCATACCGAATGGTGGTAGCGGAGAGCGCCTCGGCTAATCCCGTCCGTTCCGCATCTGTCAAATCATGTACAAACTGCACCGGACGCCGCGAAATGAGCAGGGTTTCAAACGGCCAAAATGCCCAAAATGGCACTAGCACCACCCATGTATCATTTTGCCAGACAATGCGTTCATTAAGCCGAATTTCATCCGCCAGCACATCACTTAACAGGGTACGGCCATGTTTGGCAAAGTAGATGCTCTGCATCCGGTCTTCTTTTTCCACAAACTGCGGCAGATGTTCGTTTGCCCAAAGCTGCCCATGCGGATGTGGATTCGACGCCCCCATGATCGCGCCGCGACTTTCAAAAATCTGGACGTAATGCAGCCAATCATGTTGAGCCAAATCAAGCGTTTGTTCGCCCCACACATCCACCACGCGCCGAATCGTTTCAACCGACATCCGGGCCAGTGTCAGGTCATGTTGCGGCGTAAAACAAATCACCCGACAAAAACCGCGCTCAACCTGCTTCACAAATAATGTCGAGCCAGTCTCTAATTGGGTAGTCGGGTCAATATCGGTCAGCAACGCCGGAAAATCATTCTCAAAAACAAAAGTCTCGCTATAGTTCGGATTCTGCTTATCACCAGCGCGTTTATTGCCGGGGCATAGGTAGCAATTGGGATCATATTCCGGCAAATGTTCATCTGGCAATTTTTCAACCTGCCCTTGCCATGGACGCTGGGTGCGATGGGGACTGACTAAAAACCACTCATCCGTTAACGGGTTATAACGACGGTGGGGAATTTGAGATGACATATCTTTTTACCCTCAATCTTTTAAGACTATCCAAGCGGCGTTTGGCTCAAGTCTAACCCTGCCTCCGCCAAAATAGAAGTGAGCAATGGGCCATCTACCGGGCCGATAATCACCTCCGCCACCTGACTATCGCGCCCGATCACGACGGTGGTCGGCACAACCGCCCCGCCAAAATAACGGCTAAACACCTCCCCTTGTGGGTCAACCACCAGCGGAAAGGTAATCCCCAACGATATACCCAACTGTCGCGTTTCTTCAACCAATTCGCTGACATTGACCGCCAAAATCAATAAATCCTCGTCGGCAAATTGGGCATAGACGCTCTGCAAAATAGGAAATTCAAAAAAGCACGAACCACAGCCGACCGTCCAAAAATTAACCACCACCACCTTACCCGCTAAATCGCTCAGGAGGTAATCGTTTCCATCTATATCGGTCAGTGTAATCGGCGGGATGGGCTGCCCAATTTGGATTTCCAACGGGCGCAGGGGGTCAATCGTATCATTCAGTCGGGTCACCGTGACCTTACGCGGGGTCGGGGCGAGTGTCGCAATTTGGCGCGGTGTGGGCGATGGGGTATTCGTCGCAACGGGTGATGGAAAAGCGGTAGCAGTCGCCGTCGAGACTTGGCCCACAATATTGACTTGTACCGCCGCCTCTCGGATATCATCCCGACTGTCAGGCGCTTTGGAATCGCAGGCGCTTATCAGAAACAGGAAAATGCAGCCGATGGGTACTAATTTTGTGAGCCTCAACCGCATTCTCCCTTGCTACCTCAATACACTAATTTGCGCGGTACTTCATGATGCGTTCGGCAGCGGGCCTCATACACCTCCGACGCCCCGACCAAAATGATGGGGTCATCATAGGCGGCGGGCTGCCCATTAATCAAGCGTTGGGTGCGGGTTGCCAGATCACCACACACCATGCAAATCGCATGTAATTTTATCACTTCCTCAGCAATGCACATCAAATGCGGCATCGGCCCAAACGGCTCACCCCGAAAATCGGTGTCTAGGCCAGACACAATCACACGAATATTGCGCTGATCGGCTAGCTGTTCCGCGATTTGAACGACACCCGCATCAAAAAACTGCCCCTCATCAATCGCCACCACCGTGGTATCGGGTTCGAGCAATTCCAAAATCTGCGCCGATGAGGTGACGGGATACGCTTCAAAATCTTGCCCACTGTGCGATTTCACACGGCTTTGATGATAGCGCACATCAATTTCAGGTTTAAATACTTGCACTTTTTGGCGGGCGATTTGGGCGCGGCGCACACGACGAATCAGTTCCTCCGTCTTGCCGCTAAACATACTACCACAAACCACCTCAATACGTCCGGCATGATGAATCAAGGGTAAGACTCCTTTGATAAATAAAAAGGCAGATGCTTTCAAAAGCGATCTGCCTTGCAAAATTCAATTCGATAGTCTGCGACTATTCTCCCTCAGCAGCTTCGCCTTCCAATTCAAAGCCGCGCGCACGGATGCCCTTCTTAATGTCGGCCAGCACTTTGCGCCCAATGCCCGGAATCTTCAATAGGCCATCATCACCTTCGCTGTTCAGGCGGTCAATCACTTGGCTAATCAGGGTCAGGCCCTCATCCGCCAAAATTTGAGTGAAGCGCTTGCCCAAATTCAGTTCTTCCACTACAACATCGGGTGATGCTTTGGACACAGTGCGTTCAACGGCTTCGGCACGGCGCTGGTCACGCTGTTGCAAACGCTTATAGAAGCGGTCAACCTGACCTTCGGTGTCCACGATACGCTGCTGTCCGGTATAGAATGGATGGCAGTTGGAGCAAATATCAACCTTCTTTTCGGGTAAGGTTGCGCCAACCGTCCAAACTGTGCCGCAGGAAAGGCAGGTTACCTTCGCCTCTGGATACCACTTGGGGTGGATTTTTTCTCTCACGTCTAAACCTTCCTCACGCTACTCAAGACGGTCATGATACGCCGCTTGATAACGAACCGACCTATAAATGGATTTTACTGAGCCTACTGAACAACCTGTTCGGCGGTTTCAGCTTCGGCGGGCACAACATGAATATATTTCTTGCCGCGCGCTTCATGAAACAATACATAACCGGGGGCTGTCGCAAAAATCGTGTGGTCTTTGCCGAGGCCTACATTTTCACCGGGGTGAAATTGCGTACCGCGCTGACGCACAATGATGTTGCCGGAAATAACAAACTCGCCACCATATTTCTTGACACCCAGACGTTTACTCTGGCTGTCACGACCATTACGGCTGGAGCCACCACCTTTTTTATGAGCCATGACTATATCTCCTCAAAACCTTTGCGAACTTTGGATGTCTTCAGCTTCAAATGCCTTCAATGGCTTCGATCTTCAGCCGAGTATAATACTGGCGATGGCCTTGACGCCGACGATAACGCTGCTTGGCTTTGTATTTCCACACCAGAATCTTGGGTCCACGATACTGCTTAACGACGGTCGCCTTGACGGATGCACCCTTGACCAGCGGCTTACCAATAGTGGGGTCGCCATCTTCACGGGCAATCAACAGGACTTCCAACGTCACTTCTGCGCCTGCATCTACAGGCAGCTTTTCCACGTCAATCGTCTCACCGACGACCGCGCGATATTGTTTTCCACCAGTTCGAACAATTGCGTAATTCATTTTGAAAGGATTTCTCCAATTCTCACTTGCCACCGCCACAGGGTCACATTTTCACTGATGACTGAACGTGAAACCATAACGGGGAAAATTGGCTAACGAAAAAAAGCGCATTACTGCGGGAGGGTATTATACAAACAGCCCTTCGCCAACGTCAATGCTTAACCGATGGCAAAGCTCATTAAGCCATAGATTAATTCACGCTGACCCGGATGTTGCGTGCCACCATACCGCATATGGGGCATGGTGCGGAGGTGTTCAAACCCATATTTCAGCACCAGTTCGTGAGCATAGGGGTTAATCACCGGGGCGATAAACGCAACCCGCCCTTCAATCGGCACCGACAACGCGGCTTGTATCAGGGCTTCGGCGGCCTGTGGATTCACTGCGACCATCGGCCCGATACGTTTCTGCTGTGAAAAAACAAACCCCACCAATTGCCCCGCCGCATTTTCCGCCACAAACGAGCGTTCGGGCAATGTCTCAGCCAACAGTGTAAATAACCGTTCGCGGTTCGCACCAAATATCGGTGTATCTAGCTGTACCAGTCTGGGAATATCAGTGGGTCGCATCAAGCGGGGGGTGATGCCTTCTATCGTTATAGATGAAAATCCCACCGGATTTCTTACGGCTGTTCCATCTATCAAATATTGGGCGCTCTGACCGTCGTCCACAAACCCCAATTTGCGATACAACGGTTCACCCATCACACTGGCGTCCAATAGCCCAATCGGACACCCCGTTGCTTCCATTTCGGCCAGTCCATGTTTCATGAGGGCTTCCGCAATTCCCTTGCGCTGGAAATCTGGGTGAACCGCCATAAACCCGACATAGGCCATCGGGCCATAATTCACCACCCCGACCAATCCGGCGGCGCTGCCATCCCATTCCGCCATATACCAATTATCCGGCGCGAGGGCGAGATAAAAATTGAGATCGTCTTGGTAGGTGCGCGGAGACTGAAAAGCCGCCACGAGGATTTCGTTAGCGGCATCAATATCAGGGGTATAGAGATTTCGGATTTTCGTAGGCATTTCAGCGAATCAGAAGCCGCCACGTCCGAAGATCATCACAATGGGGGTCATCACGATCAGCTTGATATCGTTCATCAACGAGCGATTTTCAATGTATTCGATGTCCAACTTGCACATCCCATCAAAATCGGCGGCGCTGCGGGCGCTGACCTGCCAAGGGCCAGTGATACCAGCGACGGCCTGTAGACGTTGTTTGTGCCATGACTGATATTCTTCGGCTTCATAGGGGATGCAGGGGCGTGGGCCAACCAGCGTCATCTCGCCCTTGAGAACGTTGATGAATTGGGGCAGTTCGTCCAAGCTGGTCTTACGCAGGAACTTGCCAACTAGCGTGACACGTGGGTCTTTGACGATCTTCTTGATTTCAGCATTTTCCGCACCGTTAATCGCCGCCATCGCCGCCGCATCATTCTTGATGAAGGCTTTGACGAACGCTTGGTGCATCTCGCTGGATGAATCTTTGTACATGGTACGGAATTTGTAGCAGGTGAACGTCACCACATCAAATTCAGCCTTGCCATTGACGATACGACGACGACGGGCGGTCACACGTTCCTGTGCAAAAATCGCCGAGCCGGGGGTTTCAATTTCGATCAACATCGCCAAAATCAGCATAAACGCACCAGCCACCAGCAGCACCAAGCTAGAAGCCACAATATCAATCATGCGTTTGGCGGTGAAGTAGGCATAGGTACGCACATTGCGTAAGCTGGCCTTGAATTGGGCTTTAATTTGTTGATTATTGGCTGTCTGGTTGAGTGATTTTTCGATTTGCATTGGGTCTTTCCCCCGAAACCTGATTCTTTTATTCAACTACACTTTTTATGTCGGCAACTATGGTGAACGTGTGTTGGTCAATCGGGGTTTATTTACAAAAAATTCAGAAAGTTTGATTTTTCTTTCTTTCGTTCCCCGTTACAGATTTAAATATTACAGTAACGCCCTTGCAAGACGGCTAACGGGGAGCTATCAGTCACCTTTCAGCAAGACGAAATTTTTGTGAAGAAATCCAAACGAGGAATTTACGGAAGGTAGAAAACCCACGGCTCAATCCCTAAATCAGTGAAAATAGGGATTGTCCAAGCGACTGTAATACTGAAAAATACGGCCCATAGCAAAGGTTCAGCTTTTATAACTTTCCGCTGCCAGTGGTCAGGCAAATAAATTGCCACCCACGCCACTGGGCTTATGAGCATAAACCGACCAATGGAAAACGGTATGGTACTAAGGCAAACCCATAACATCAACCAACTCATCACCACCCATTCTAGGGCTAGTTTTTTCTCAAACACCCGTTTCGTCAGCCAGAGTAGCGCGACGACAATTAAAATCATCTGCAAGGTGACCATCGGCACGCCAATACTATGCAAAAACTTCTCACCCAAAACCCACTTTTCGGTGAAGTCCGTCAATACTTGGGGTGGATTGGAAATCGGGCGGGCATATCTACGCTGCATTTGAATGGGTGCAAATGTGACGCCAGTCAGTCGTTGCGCTTCCAACATCCATAGTCCCCAAATGATAGTCGGAGCCAAACATGCCTGCACAATATGGCTTAACTTCAGCCGCCAATGGTGCCATGTACCTTTTTTCCACACTCCACCTTGCAAAAGTAACCCTAGCGCCATCGTGGGGACAATTAAGACACCTTGCGGTCTTGTAAGGGTCAGCAAACTTGCGGTCAAGGCCGCCAGCCAATAACGTCTTGCTCCATAATAATTGAGGGTCAAGGCGGTAAATCCCAACTGCCATCCTTCCGGATATGGCACAATCCAGACATAGCCCGTCAACAAATACCCAAACGCCATCCAACCCACAACGCGCTGTGCGGTCAGGTCATCTTTATCTTTAGCAATAAGTCGCCACAACTCAGCAAACCCAACCAGCACGCCAACTTTGGCTACGACAAAAACGGCCAAGGTGGTTGCTAGTCCGGTTTGTTGGGCTATCAATCGTGCCGTCCCCGGCAGAAATGGGTATTTCACAATGAGGGGTTTAAAGAGGTGATACCATTCTCGAACAATCCGATCTTCCGTATAACAATCCACCCGGCACAAATGCACATGCCAGCTATCCGTGTAGGCAAGGTTAAGGGCTAATTCATCTCGACGATCAGCAATGTAGTGACCTACCAGAAATGCGGTAATCAAAAATAGCCCCCATATCCACAACACTTTGCGATAGGGGGTGAGAACGGTCAAGTGCTGCATGGACAACCTAGTTTCGATTAGTTGATATGAAGGTGGGCTAGCCTAGTGCCGCGATCGCTTCCGCCATTAACGACTTGGGATGATTTATACCTGTAACAAACAAATACCGTTTGGCGCGAGTAACCCCCACGTAAAACAGCACCCGCCCAATCACATTCGTCTCAATCTGGTCAACATCCACCACCAACACAATCGGCGCATCATACCCTTTGGCGGCATGTATCGTCGCAAGCGTAAGGTGGTCGGGGATGATCAGCAGTTCGTCTAAATGCTGTTGGAAAGGGCCACCAATTAATCGTAGGGGGATTTTATTTTTGGTCAACTGCCCAATCCGCCGACTAAGATGATTAAACGAATGGGCTTTGGGTGCAAGAATGAGTAAGTGTTCGGGCCGCACCTGTTCATCTTCCAACAGGGCGACCACCGCTTCCGCCACCCAATCAAGCTGCTCCACCCGCGTTTCAAATCCGCGCACCATCGGCTCGATCCCCGACGGCTCGGCAAAATTCACCCGCCAGCCCTGCGCGGTTTCTTCCACCAATCTTTTCTCTTGCAGGGTGTGAATATCAGCAAATCGGCGCGTTGCTACTCGAACTTGCTGCGGCGCATGGACTCCCAGCAGCACATTCAACCCCAACTCCACAATTTCGCGGCTGTTGCGATAACACTGCTCCATAATCGCGGCTCGCCCCCCGGCCAAATTCAGGCTGAAATTGCGCCATGTGGGTGGAGGATGACCATACACATTTTGCGCGTCATCATAAAAAATCATGATGCTGCGTTCGCCTGTTTGTGCGACGGGTCGAGTCAGCGCCTGCAAAACGGCATATTCTTCAGGATGGGCGTCTTGCCCTTCGTCAATAAACAGCGCATCAAACGCGATGCTTTCGTACAAATCCGGGCGGTTGATACGCAAGCCTTCAATTTGCTGCACATGTTTACGGGCGCGTTTTTCAGCATCCGGTGAATTGCCGGCCCGCACATACCGAAAATGCGGTTCACCCAATGTCGTCCCTATCTGATATAGCAGCGCATTTAGATCAACCACCCTAACAAAATCCGGCAAATCTCCACCCGTCAGGGCATGATAGGCGCGTGCAATCCTATCCCGCAGCAAAGCCACCAGACTGCGATTAAAACAAATCACCCCGATTCTAGGCAGCGGGTGTTGATGGTCTTCAAACAGCGCCAACTGCGAATGTAATTTTTCGTGCCGATAGATCGTCCGGGCGACTTGGTTGGCTAATACGATACTTTTGCCCGACCCCGCCACCCCGCGCACCAAAAAGGGATGCCCCCATGTATCCATACGTGAAAGGTGTTGTTGTTCGGCAGATAGCTGTTTATGCGCCTGTTCAATCCGGTCAATCTCCGCCCCCAAACCCTCCAACTGATGCACCAAGTGACGCGCATCATTGAGCACAGCGGAATCACCAAAAACCCGCAATAATGTCGCTTCGGCGTTAGGGGGATAGGGGTCGGCGCGGCCTGTACGCTGAAGGGCTTGTTGAATAAATGCTGATATTTTCGCCTGTAATCGTTCCGCATCGTGAAAATGCTCGGCAAACAGCACCAACCGTCCATCTATACAGCGATCATACCCCAGCCAATTCCATTCACCTTCCGGGATATTCGGCAGGGCCACCATCGAATGAAACAATGGGCGTGGCGCACCGGGGGCAAATTTTTCATAGGCATCTTTGATGGCAAACATGCCGCGTTGAGCCTGTCGCAATGGGTTAACCAACGACACCTGTCCATGTCGCCGAATTTTGAGGCTGCCCGCTTCCATACCTTCGATATAATCAAGGTCATACGCCTTCACCTCAAACACCATGACCCCCAGTGTCGGATGGGCCAAAACCAAATCAGGTGGAGGCACTTGGGCATCGAGCAGGGCCGGTTCAGCATAAACAAAGCCGCGTTCACTCGCTCCATAAACTTCGAGGATAGACGCCATGAGGTCAATTTGTGCCAGATCAAAAATATCCTGATGGCCCACCACGCGCAGTTTCGCCGCATGGACAGCCGCCTGCAATCGTTTATGTTCGGTTAAACCAGACTGGGCACGGACACTCATGATTCCGACATTGGCCTAAAGTTTTGATCCTGTTAGGATTTCGTACACATATTTCGCATTATAGCGCCATTTGGCAAAATTAGAACAATTGAATGAAAATTTCTACCCAATGGTTAGTCTTGTATTGTTAGGTCTTGTCTAGTTGGGTTACGCCCAATCCTGAATAGAAGTAGAATGAAGAATAGTGAGTATGGATATGCCTACAAATACTTGGCGTGTAATTTTTCACCCCCCATTCGACGGCCCAACCAACATGGCGATTGACCAAGCCATTATGGAAGCCGTTGGCAAACGCTTAGTCGCCCCCACCCTGCGTTTTTATGCGTGGCAACCCGCCTGCCTCTCACTTGGGTATGGGCAGTTCAGCCGTGAAGCCGATTTGGAACGTATCAATGCACAAGGGTGGGGTTTGGTGCGCCGGGCCACTGGCGGCAAAGCGATTTTGCACACCGACGAACTGACGTACAGCATTGCCTTCCCCGAAGATCACCCCATCGTCGAAGGCGACATCCTGACCAGCTATCGCCGCTTGAGTGTAGCCCTACTCAATGGCCTACATCAGCTAGGGGTCGCCGCCGAAAGCACGCCTTTATACGAAACCCCCAAAACAACCGGGCCTGTCTGTTTTGAGGTGCCATCTAATTACGAAATTACATGGCAGGGCCGCAAATTGGTAGGCAGTGCCCAAGTACGTCGGGCCAACGCGGTTTTACAGCATGGTTCAATCCCTTTGTGGGGCGATGTGGCGCGGATTTGTGAGGCGCTCGTTTTTGAAAATGACGCCGAACGCGCATCTGCCAAAGCGCGTGTCCGTCAGCGGGCCTGTACCGTCGAAGATGCCCTCGGCGTTGAACTAGATTGGGAGAAGGTCGCCTATACAATGGCTGAAGCCTTTGGCACAACATTTAATATCCCATTCGAGACCACCGATTTAAGCCAAGATGAAGAAGATCGTGCCGCCGAATTGATACGCGACACCTATACCAACGCTACATGGAACTTGCGCCGCTAGGCCATTTCTATCCAGCTCATCTGCTTGACTAACGATATAGGACAGTGTTGAGCCAATGAACCCATTAATGCCCTTTCACGAATTTTTCATGTAAATCGTGTCCCCAATACTATTCAGATTCTTTTAACAATTCCTTACAATTAAATAACAACGCCCGATCAAAAGGACAGTGATTCTATGATTGAAACTGAGGGCCTAACCAAATTTTTCGGTGACTTCGAGGCCGTGCACAACATCAACCTCTTCGTCCCTCCCGGTACGGTATTAGCAATATTGGGGCCAAATGGGGCTGGCAAAACTACCACCATCCGCATGTTGACCTCGATTCTTGTCCCCACTTCTGGTTGGGCCAAGGTCGCGGGTTACGATGTCGTGCAAGATGCAGCGCGGGTACGAGCCAGCGTCGGTGTTTTGACTGAGCAGCATGGCCTATACGAGCGAATGCGGGGTCTGGAATATCTCGACTTTTTTGGCCGCATCTACCATCTACCCCCGCAGGTTCGCCAAGAACGTGCCGAACAATTGATGATTCGATTCGGCTTGGGTGATGCCTTTGGCAAGCGCGTAGGTGAATATTCCAAAGGCATGAAGCAAAAACTGGCCCTTGTTCGTTCACTGCTACACGACCCGCCAGTGCTGCTCCTTGACGAACCCACCAGCGCGATGGATCCGCAAAGTGCCAAGTTGGTGCGCGATGCCATCACGGAGTTACGCCAAGACAAACGCACCATCATCTTGACCACCCATAATCTGACCGAAGCCGAAGCCCTTGCCGACAACATTGCCGTCATTCGGCGGGGTCGCATTGTGGCCTATGGCGATATGGCAAGTCTTGCCACCCGTTTTGTTGGCCCGCCATTGATGGAACTCAAAACAGCGCAACCCGTCAATGGCCTTGCCAAAGATCTAGCCTCGCTGGTCAAGGTCGTGGCAAGCGGCGAATATTGGCTACGTTACGAGGCCGTGACCCCCCCTGAAACCAACCCGCAGGTTTTGCGCCGTGTATTAGGCTTGGGCATTGATGTCATTACCCTTAGCCAATTGACCCAGACATTGGAAGATGTCTACTTACAAATCGTCGAAGAAGATGAAGGACAGGAGAAAAAAGCCCATGAGCGTGCTGTCCAGTGATACCAATACGCCATCAACGCCACTAACCAACCATGAGCATGTCCAGACCTATTTTGGCAACGGGGCCAATGGCTTCCATACCATGCGTAATGCGTGGATCATAACCCGCCGCGAAGTCCGTGACAGTTTCCGCGATTGGCGCATCGTCGTGCCAATCTTTCTCCTCACATTGTTTTTCCCGACCCTTGCCAATATTACCAGCCGCCTATTCATCAACTATTTTGACGAAAAGGGCGCGGATGGACAGGATTTCATCGAAGCGTTTTTGCCCCTTATGCCGATGCTGGTCGGCTTCTTCCCCATCAGTATTTCGCTGGTCATCGCCCTTGAAACCTTTGTTGGCGAAAAAGAACGCCGCAGCCTTGAACCCCTCCTCGCCACACCCTTGTCCAACACCGAGTTATATCTGGGCAAAGTGTTCGCGGCGATGATTCCTCCCCTTCTCGCGGCCTATCTTGGGGTAGGTCTCTACCTTGCCCAGTTGATTTTGGGCAACCAACAATGGCGACCAGATATTAGCCTCATCTTGTTGATTACTGCCCTCACCACTGTCCAAGCATTGGTCATGGTAACCGGGGCGGTCGTCGTTTCCAGCCAAACCACCTCAACCCGCGCCGCCAATCTTTTGGCAAGCGCCATTATTTTGCCAATGTCCATCGTGGTCATGGGCGAAAGTGTCCTCATGATTCAGCCCCACCAACGCTATGTGCTATGGTATGTCGCTGGCGGGTTATTAGTCGTAACCACCTTGCTAGTCCGCACCGGGGCTGGCATTTTTAACCGCGAGGAATTGTTAGGGCGATCCATTGACGAAATCAACTTGCGCTGGGCATGGCGCGTTTTCTGGGAACAACTGACTGGTGTCACCCGCGAGCAACGCCAAGCCGCCAAAATCGCTGGTCGTCCCATTCGACCCAACCCCATTCGATATTATCGCCAAACGGTATTTCCTTCGATTCGCAGCCTGCGTGGTGCAATGTTATGTTTGGTGGTAGCCATGCTCCTGTCGTTTATCGGCGGATGGGCACTCTCGGAATCGTGGCAACTACCGCTTAAGGATAAAGGCAACGACCAAATCCTCGAAGAACTGCGCGGCATCTGGGAAACCAATGGGGCAAATCCTCGCTACATCGCATTCGCCATTGTCCAAAATTCCAGAGTGCTGTTTGCCGCGACTATCCTCGGCGCATTTAGCTTCGGTGTCGCCGCAATTCTCTTGGTCATCTTGCCTTTTGGGATACTTGGGTATTTAATGGGGAATATCACCGCAGCCGGGATAAGTCCATTGCCCTTTATTGTGGCAATTATTCCGCACGGTATCTTTGAAATTCCAGCGATCATCATCGCGGGGGCGGCGGCTGTCCGTTTAGGCAGTGTGATAACCAAACCACCCAAAACAATGACAGTGGGTGAGGCATGGTTGCGAGCATTCGCCGATGTGGTGAAAATTGGATTTGCTGTCGTGTTGCCCCTCCTCATTATCGCCGCTATCTTCGAGGTGCATGTTACCCCGAGGGCTGTGGAGTGGGCGCTCACCTTGTAAATCAATTCGATAGGGCAGCAACCCTGCCCTATCACAAAGGACACTTATGGCGCGATTAATCGTGTTGGGGTCAGCAGCAGCCGTCTCGGACGCTGAACATGACAATACACATTTTGCATTGCAGGGCGAACATAGTGTGGTGTTAGTAGATTGCGGCTCGAATCCGGTCGTCAATCTACGGCGTTTTGGTATCCACCATAACCAACTCACTGATATGATTCTGACCCACTTTCACCCCGATCATGTCTATGGTGTACCCATTCTATTGATGCACATGTGGCTGCTAGGCCGTCGCAAGCCCTTGCGTGTCTATGGTTTCCATCACTGCCTAGAACGCACCGAAGACATGATGGCAGCCTTTCAATGGGACGATTGGCCCCAATTTTTCCCGGTGGCCTTTCACCGCATCCCCGAACGCGAAGAACAATTGGTGTTAGATAATCCCGATTTCCGTATCAATTCGTGGCCCGTCAAGCATTATGGCATTCCCACCATGGGCTTGCGGATCGAAAGCCGTGCATCCGGTAAAATCGTAGGGTATTCTTGTGACACCGCCCCGACCCCCAATGTGGTGCGTTTGGGCCATGATGCCGATTTGTTATTTCATGAATCCGCCGGGGCTGATCCTGCCGGACATTCCAGCGCGGCGCAGGCGGGTGAAATCGCTTCCGAAGCCAACACCAAGCGCTTGGTGCTGATTCATTACGAGGTGTGGGAAAAAGACCCCACCCGCTTGTTGGATGAAGCCCGTCAGACCTATAACGGCCCGGTCGAATTGGCGGCAGATTTCAGCGTTTATGACATTTAGAAAGGTGATCGTTCTATGACCATGCCTGTTGCCCCTCCACCAACGCTGCCCGAAGCGCAAACCACTGGCCCGCGTTCACCCGTTGTCAATTGGGCTTGTCCGCGCTGTGGCTCCACCGATCTAGGTGCGGCGTATGTGATTGACTACAGCGGCAAATTCGACCACATTTATCTTGCGCCACGCCGACTAACCATCCGCAAATTACGCAATATGTTCCGCCCATTTCGCAACCTTACCCGCGTGGATGCCGATGTTTGCCGCAACTGTGGCATGGTAATTTTGGAAGTCAACACGGGTGATTTTGACGAGGCCGAACGTCGGTATGGTCGCCGCTAGTCCTTCGTCAGGCCAGTAACGCATGGTTCCCCTCTCCACTCAGTGGGGAAGGGTGGGGATGTATTGCTGTATTTCTTATCGAATGGAACAATTCACCCCCTGCTACCCAAGATTTACATGATTACAGCGGTTGCCTCGTTGAGTGACCCGCATTTCAAGCTAGTTTCAGCACGGCGGCTTTAGTCGCTATCGGGTTTTGTGGCTTTTATTTCTATAGTTATTTCTATGATGTGCCATGCGCCTTAACCTTCGTTATGATCCCCAATATGATTTTTATCAGCTTATCGGCGTCGAAATGAGCGCCGATACTGAAACCATTCAGCGTGCCTATCGCCAAAAAGCCAAAGAAGTGCATCCTGATCGCAATCCGGATCGTATGGAATGGGCCACCGAGCAATTTCAGCGTCTAACCGAAGCCTACGCGATTTTGAGTGACACCGAACTCCGCCGCCAATATAACGCTTTACGCTGGGCCTATTTCAGCCGCGCCAACTTTGGCAAAACACTACCACCCAGCACTGTCCGATCCCGCCCAACCCACAACCCACCGCGCCACTACACTACCCGCCCCGGCTATAAACCCATCCAAAAACGGGGTGGTTGGCTAGAAGAAAGCGGCGTCGGGTGGCTGCGACCCTTTTATGTCGGTGCGTTTGAATTAATGACCGGCCCCTATCGCTACATTATCCCACTCTTGGGCCTAATCTTACTCCTTAACGGGATGCTCATTTTTGGTGGATTTTTCTCGTCCTCATCCGATTCCCCGCTCGACGAAAAGCTGGCAACCGCAAACGGCCCGACATCAACCCTTTCCAACATCACGGGCGGCTTCATTTCCCCGCCCACACCAGCACCCAGCGTCACCCCGATGGTTATCCCAGCGAATTGTTCCCCATATGCCGTGATCGAATTTCCAACCGACGGCGCACAATTGACCGCTGACACCATCCAGTTAATCGGCACGATCGAGCATCCTGAGTTATATACCTATCAGGTGGAGGTGGAACAATTGGGGGACAGCCCCAACAATGTGGCACAGGTGACTATTTCTCTATACCGCCAACCTCAGGTTTTGCCAGAACGCCCCATTTATCATAATCAATTGGTTTCGCTCTCGCCGCTGCTGCGTTTTCCGGCGGGCTACTATCGCATTATCCTGACGATTGTCCATCAAAATGGCAGTCCGCTGGCAACCTGTGCCATCACCCTCCAAAAAGAATGAAAATCGGCCTCCTCTCCGACATCCACTCCGAGTTAAACGCCTTCGAATTGGCCTTAACCCGTTTGCGGCGCCACAACGTTGACCAGATCATTTGCATGGGCGATGTAGTGGAGATAGGACGCGGGCGGGGGGATGAAGTAGTCGCCCGTTTAAAGGAACTTGCGATTCCCTGTGTCATGGGCAATCATGACCAATATTCGGTCGGTCATCATTTATGGCTGCTAAAAAACGGCCATGCCAGCGACCCCACCTTATCAAGCCGCCTGTTAACGCCGGATACCTTTACCTATCTTCAGCACCTGCCCGAACTCCTGCGCTACGAATGGGCCGGTCAGCAGGTAGTGATTTCGCACGGCACCATTTGGACACTCCACCCCCAAACGCGCCCCATGATTTTTAAGCGCATCCTCGATCTTGCCGAAGCCGATATTCTGATTTTGGGCCATACCCACGTACCGATGCGTGCCAAAATTGGCGAGCGCTGGGTTTTGAATCCCGGCTCAGTCTCCGAACGTGGCAGCCATACCTGTGCCGTCCTTACCTTGCCGGAAATGCGCTTCTCAGTTCACGACCTTGTATCAGGTTACCGTGTCCGCGAAGCCGCGCTTGAATATCCAGACATCGAAACCGAATAACGAGCAAACCGACTGCATATGGAATTGGGGTAATAGATACCTCTTAAGCCCTTCCCTATGCTTGGGGAAGGGTTGGGGATGGGGTCGGTATCTCGTATCACCTGTTGCGACAAATAAAAACGCCCCTTTGGTTATGGAGCATTTTCACTGCTTCTGTTAGATTCAGCACGGTGGTTTCAAGGCCTGAACAGTAATTATGAGTGGGCGATGGATATACGGATGCCCAGTCGCACCACACCTCGCCTTCGTAGGGACGTAGCACGCTACGTCCTCCCAAACCCCGTGTTTTGGCCTAAATATCCAAATTCCGCACATTCTTAGCATGAGTCTGGATAAAACGTTTGCGCGGCGGCACACTGCTGCCCATCAGCATATCAAATGTCTGGTCAGCCAACGCCAGATCATCAATGTGTACCTGAAGCAGCGTGCGGTTTTCAGGATTCATGGTCGTATCCCACAACTGGTCAGGGTTCATTTCACCCAACCCCTTAAACCGCTGAATATTGGCTTTTTCGCTGTTCAACTCAGCCAAAATCCGATCCCGGTCATCTTCATCATAGGCATACTGCGCTTTGCTCTTAACCGCGATACGATACAGCGGCGGCTGTGCGATATACAAATGCCCATTTTGAATCAGCGGGGTCATATAGCGGAAGAACAGCGTCAGCAGTAGGGTGGTAATGTGCGACCCGTCTTGGTCGGCGTCGGTCATAATGATGATGCGGTGATAGCGCAGTTTGGAAAGGTCAAAATCATCTCCGACCCCCACCCCTAGCGCCGAAATCAAGGCCCGCACTTCATTATTATCCAAAATCTTATCCAGCCGAGCGCGTTCCGTATTGAGGATCTTCCCACGCAACGGCAAAATCGCTTGGAAGTGACGGTCACGCCCCTGTTTAGCCGAACCACCTGCCGAGTCCCCTTCGACGATAAATAATTCGGTTTCGGCGGGGTTGCTGTTAGAGCAGTCGGCCAATTTACCGGGCAGGGTCGTATTTTCCAGCAGATTACCCCGGCTGTTACGTACCAGATCGCGTGCTTTGGCCGCCGCATCACGTGCCCGCTTGGATAGCATACATTTTTCGATGATGCGCCGCGCTTCCCGTGAATTAGTCTCCAAATATTCGCCAAACACATCCCCCAGCACCGACGACACCGCGCCTTGCACTTCGGGATTCATCAATTTGACTTTGGTCTGGCTTTCAAAGGTAGGATTGGGCAGCTTGACACTGACAATCGCCGTCAAACCTTCCAGCGTATCGTTGCTAGAGAAATTGGCGTCCTTGTCTTTCAGGAAACCCGCCTTACGTGCATAGTTATTGATCGTGCGGGTAATCGCCGACCGAAGCCCCGTGAGATGACTCCCCCCATCGGGCGTATTGATGGTGTTGGCAAATGCCAATTCGGTGGTCGTCGAACCATCCGTATATTGAATCGCAACTTCAACACCCATCCGATAAGCTTTTTCAGGATTATCTTCGTTAAACCAAACTTCGCGTTCAGCATAAACCACTTGGTGTAAAGCTTGGCGGTTACGGTTCAGATATTGGGCAAATGATCGCAGGCCACCCTCAAAATAAAACTCCATCTCCGTCGGAAATGGCGTATTATGTTCATCCCGCACCGAAATCTTGAGGCTACTTACCAAAAATGCAATTTCACGGAAGCGATTGACCAACGTTTCGTAACTAAAGGTGCGCTCTGGAAAAATCTCGTCATCAGGTAGGAAACGAATAGTTGTGCCCGTACCCTCATTCTCACCCATTTCACGAACCGCATCTACACCAGTGACCGGATGACCGCGCTCAAAATCTTGTACCCAAACACTGCCCTCGCGTTTAACTTCGGCCCGTAGATAGCTTGACAGCGCATTGACCGCCGACACCCCGACACCATGCAACCCACCCGATACGGCGTAGGCTTTGTTGTCAAATTTACCCCCTGCGCCTAATTCGGTTAGAACCAATTGCAGAGTGGAAATACCTTCTTTGGGGTGAATCGCGACTGGAATCCCGGCCCCATCGTCCATTACACTGACTGAGCCGTCATCATGCAATATAATCTCTACCGAACTCGCACGTCCAGCCAGTGCCTCGTCTACAGAATTATCCACCACCTCATATACCAGATGATGTAAAGCGCGAATATCCGTCCCACCCACGTACATACCGGGGCGTTTGCGAACATGCTCAATACCTTTTAGATGCTGGATACTCGAGGCATCATAATCAGAGATTTGCTGGGGAGTCGTTCTGTCTATTCCGGCCACACGGCCCTCCTATCAATGGTTGTCATCCGCAATCCGCCCCAAAACCATCCTAATTTTCGACTGGGGCAGATGGGAAAACAAAACACTTGGGTTGAAATTTAACGATGAATGTGGACAAACCTATTGGGTGGTTTATTGCATTTAACAGATGTTCTAATTATAGCACAAAACGCGCCCCAAATCAATGGAAGCGCGTCTTTTACTGGGTCGAGTTTCCGGCTTCAATAAGCCAGTTTATCACTTGGGCACAATCGTCACTTTACGACGGTTGCCCTCACCCACACTTTCGGTATAAACATCATCCCGATCTTTCAGGGCCAGATGGATAATGCGGCGCTCGTGGGGCGGCATCGGTTCAAGTTCAACTGTGCGGTGACGGCGAATAGCATCCTTCGCCATGCGATGGGCCAGCTTCCGCAGCAGCATTTCACGGCGGCCCTTATAATTTTCGACATCAATGATAAAGTCGGCCCGCTGTTGCAAATCCCGGCTGGCAATCAAGCGCGTCAGATATTGCAGCGACGAAAGCGTTTCACCGCGATGTCCAATCAACAAACCGAGGTCTTCCCCGTGTACATGCAAAATCCAAGGGGCAGTTTCGGCTTCGGCATCAGTTTCTTCCAATGACCGTTCCACCGTCACACCAGTATCAATGTGCATATGCGCCAAAATTTCACGCAGGGTCGCAAGTCCCAACTGCACATCTTGGGGTAGGTCGCTTTCATCCTCAATCACTTGGGTCACCCGCTGGTACGAATCATCCCCATCGGAGCGTTCGCGGCGGGCGGGCGGTGGCGCAGAGTAACTGGGTCTTTCAGATCGTTCCGACCGCTCTGGTCGTTCAGGTTCACTTTTCGGCGGTGGAGGCGGAGCCACAGGGCGAGGCGCAGGGACAGCATAAGTTGTTTGGGCACTGCGAGGAGCAACGGCGGTCTTCAATCTGACACGTGCCTGCTTCGCACCGATCCCCAACAATCCCCGGCTCGGTTCCTCTAGCACTTCCACAATGACACTCTCACGCGAGACATCGAGTTGAACAAGACCTGCTTCAATTGCCTGTTCAATGTCTGCCCCGGTTGCTTCAACCGTCCGTGTCTCACTCATATTTGCTTACTCCGGTGTATCAAAAACTATCTGATAAAAAAGGGCGACCTTTCAGCCGCACGCTTTATTTTTTAGGTCGGGTACGGCTCGGCGGCGTCTTGCTAGACTTACTCACGCTTTTAGTCGTATTTCCAGATGACGCGGATGCACCGCTGCCGGTTAACTTGCGTTCGGTAATCCCCGGTTTCAACTGCCGGCCCGTCGCGCTCACCACACTGCCCGCCTCAACTGGTTCTTTTGCCACTCGCGGCTGACGAGCAGGCGGGGTGGGTTTGGCGGGTGTCTTAGCTGGGGCTTCAATCACCACATCCGATTCGTTATCCGCCACCAGTTCGCTGACGACCTTTTCTTCCTTCTTCGGGGCTTCCCGGCCAATCAATCGCCGGAAATCCGCCTTACCCATCATGGCATATTGGATAATACCCACAATGTTGGAGGTAATAAAGTAGATGGACAAACCCGACGAATAGGTCAGCGCGAAAAAGCCGAACAACAGTGGCATAAATGTGGTCATCTGCTTGCTCATACGCGCGGCTTGGTCGGCGGCATCATTGCCACTACCGCTGCTCGTAGGCGTAACAGGCATAATCAGTTTTTGTTGCAGATAGGTCGTAATGACCACCAAAATCGGCAGGATATAAAACTGATCGGGCAGCGCCAAGTTCATCCACAAGAACGTGTTCTTCAGCGGCACCAAATGGTCAAGGCCACCAATCATAATACGATCTTGCAGTTCCAACAGTTGGTCGGGGGTCGAGGCCAATGTCGCCAGAATCGCCCGCCACAAGCTCAAGAAAATCGGCAGTTGGATAAGCAAGGGCAAACATCCCGCAAATGGATTCACCCCATGTTCCCGATAGAGCGCCATTTGTTCTTGGGTCAGGCGTTCGCGGTCATTTTTATACTTTTCCTGCAACTGCCGCAGTTTGGGCGACAGTTCCTGCATCCGCTTAAAGGAGCGCTGTTGCTTAATGGTCAGTGGCAGCAGCGCAAACCTGACGAGAATGGTGAACCCCACAATCGCCAAGAAAACATTACGACCCAACAGGCCATACAGTACCAGTAGGACGGTAATGAATGGGTTGATGATTATATCGAGCATGAAAATCCCTTATCTACCTCTACCTTTGCTGCCTCGGCCCTAGTCTTCATACTTCTTGCTCCAAACCTTTTCGCCATTATCAAGGCGCAAGGTCACCAGCAAGTTTTCTTTATCTTTGGTGCCGACAACCAACATTGGCCCGTCTTCACCTTCAAGCACAAACAGACCCGCCACAGCAGGTGCGCCGACGCTTTGCTCCCACTTACGCGACTTATCGTCTAGGTTGATCGCATAGACCTTTTCGTCTTGCGAGGCCACCACGAGCACCCCATCTACTAGAACGGGTGCTGCACGTAATGCCGCATCCGACAGCTTGGTTTTCCAGACTTCACCAAAGCCCTCAGGGGTGATGGGCAATACATAAACGTAGCCCGAAAGATCGCCAAAATAGAGCGTATCATTTTCGAACAGGGGCGTATCCCAAATCCAGCCTTCGGTCTTAAATTCCGCAACCTTAGCGCCATCATTAAAATCGAACGCATACAGTTTGTAATTCAAAGTCCCAACATACAGCCGACCATTGGCAGCGTCCAACACCGGGCTACTTACGGCTGCCCCTTCCAAATCCACTGACCAGCGTACTTCGCCATTTTCAGGGTTCAGTGCATACAGGTATTGATCAAGGGCTGCCACAAACAAGGTCGGTTCACCCAGTTCGGGGTCATTGACATACAATGGTTGTGCCCAAATACTATGTTCGGTCTCAAATTTCCAAACTTCACGCGGCTGTTCACCGGAGATGTCGAGTTTGACTATCCCATGCTCATTCCCAAAAAATAGGCTGTCACCGCTTTGGGCAACTGGCCCAAGGATACGGTCATTCGCACCGAGGCTGAACCCTAACACCTTCGAGACTTTGGGTTCATAAATCCAGATACGTTTGCCATCAATGCGATTGATCGCATGGACACGACCCGCATAATCACCAACATAAACGCGATCATTGGTGATGAGAGAGGGTGCATAGAATTTGGCCTTGCTGTCATCATCCTTATATGTCCAATTGCGTGAACCATCCACGCCATAGCTGACGACCTGCTTTTCAAATGAAACGACGACGGTTTCGCCGTTTGCATCCGTGCTGACTCCGGCCCAACTCTCATTACTACCGGTACAGGCCGAAAGCAGCATCCCTCCCAAGATTAAAATCGTTAACACCCAAAAGCGGGGTGTCAAACGCGATGTGCGACTGGTATTCAATGCTGTTCCTCTTGCAATTTCTTCGAATGTTGATGAGGGTGTTTCTTTTCTGGCACTGGGTCATACCCCCCCGGGCTTAACCCATGACAGCGGGCAATACGCTGGAGACCCATCCAACCGCCTCGAATTAACCCGAAGCGTTCAATTGCTTGGTAGGTATAATGCGAACAGGTGGGGTCATACCGACACCCCGACGGCAAGCCCACCGAAATATATTTCTGATAGAAACGGATGAGCAGCAGGATAGGATATTTCATAGTCCTCTTTTTGCGCCTATAACGACAAACGGGCGCGTCGCAATAGGTCGCCGACCGCCTCGTCTATCTCTTGATAGCTGGCATCCACAATCGGGGTACGCGCAATAATCACAATATCACACCCTTTTTTATCCGACGCATTTTTGGGGTAAGCGATAGATGGATCGCGGTGTTGCAAGATTTCGCGCAGTCTTCGCCGGATCAGGTTACGGACAACGGCTTTCCCAATACGCCGACTGACCACCAACCCATAGCGATTATGCCCCTGCTCGTTGGGCAGATAACTGAGCATCAGCAAGCGGTGTTGGAGCGTATGACCCTCTGCACGCAATCGTGCAAAATCGGCCCGACCTCGCAGCCGCAACCGCTTTTCCAATGCCAACCTTTCGTGTTACCGGGTTGTTTCTTTACCAGAACCCTTAGCGGCATTCCAGTTTACTTTTTTCACATGGTTACCCTTCACCGCCAACTGGTGACGACCATGCGCCCGACGAGCCTTCAAGACTCTCCGCCCGTTTTTAGTCGCCATGCGTTGACGAAAGCCATGCACGCGGGCGCGGCGACGAATTTTCGGTTGCCAAGTACGTTTCGGCATGAGATTTCTCGTTCCTCAGATTTTTAGAATCGTTTGTTTTACGCCGTTTTCAAGTTTTTCACGTGTTTCAACGAAACGGGAAGTATAGCTTACCGACGGGGCATGGTCAAGCGTTTTTCGTACACCACCCCCTAGTGTTATAATCCCCCTTATAATCTCCCATAGTGTCGGGTGGCAGTAAAGAAGGCATCCTCAATCTTATGACGCGCACGCTCGTGATCGCAAATCAAAAGGGTGGCATTGGCAAATCTACAACTGCCGCTAATATTGGCCGTGCCCTCACTGAACGCGGCTTTCAAGTCCTATTAATTGATCTTGATCCACAGGGTGGACTGAGCGCCGCGTTAGGGGTAGATTCCTATGATGTGCAATTTGGCAGTCACATCTTTCTGCTGCACGACTCCGCCCCTATCTATCGTCTCAGCCAGCAGGTCGGCGACAATCTTTTTCTAATGCCCGCCAGCCTGCATCTCACCGTAGCCGAAATCCAATTAGCCCGCCGCACCGATGCCATCATCCGTCTGCGGGATGCGCTCCAACGTCAGCCTTCCCCGGCAGATTTTATTATTATGGATACCCCGCCTACCCTCGGCATCCTGACCGCCAATGGTTTGGTAGCCGCCGATGAATTGATTATTCCCGTCCAATGCCAATATCTCGCCATGCGCGGCGTCCGAACCATGATGCAGGCCATGCAGCGCCTCCAAAAAAACGTGAACCCCTCCCTGCATTTATTGGGCGTATTGGCGACTCTCTATCAAGCCGAATCGCTTCATTCACAGGAAGCATTAGGCGAGATGCGTAGTGTTTTTAAGCAGAAAATGTTTGAAACCGTCCTTGCCTATGATGACATCATGGCGGAAGCCCCCGTCGCTGGCAAATCCATTATTGATTACGCCCCGACCCATCCCGCCGCCCATGCCTACCGTGCCCTAGCAACCGAAATTATCAATCGAGGAAACTAATTAACATGGCCGAAAACGACTTCCAGCGAGCCTCGATGCGCGGCTTAGGCAAGAAAATCCTTTTGGGTGATGAAATAGATGAATCGGTCGAGCCTATCGAGTCAACGCCAGACGACCCTGCTATTTTGAAATTGACACCGGATGAGGAGCTCGATTTATTAGCGGCGGTATCGGCCTCCCCAATGTCGAGTAACCAGCAAGCCCTGCCCCCATTGGAACTCGATATGCCACCCCTCGCCAACATCACCGAGTCAACACTGCCCCTGACCGATGATCTGCAATCCCTTGTTGCCGACGCCTACGAAACCGCCGATCAATTATCCTCTGATATTGAAGCCATCCCGCCCCTCGAAGATGCGTCAACGCCCTATATTATGTTGAATCCCGCCGACGCCGTTTTGCCACCCGAAGTCGCGGCCCTTGTGGATGAAAATTTTGAAGTAGGCGATCAACCCACACCCACACCTACCTCGCCACCACTACTCTCACCAACTCCTGCCCCCACCGGACGCAACGAACTCAATCATATGCTGCCCTTAATTGCCGGGTGGGTGGTTGCCATTTTGGTGCTGATTTATCAACTCATCAAAGACACCCAAAAAGACGACGACCAGTAGTCCAAATTCAAGATAATCAAACCACCGCCTTTGCTCCCCTCCCTATGTTTGGAGGGGCTGGGGGTGGGGTCGGATTTAAAGGATCAACCATTAAGGAACAACATCAACATGACTCGTATTCTCGTTACAGGTGGTACAGGGGCACTCGGCAGCGCCCTCATTAAATCTCTACTCGCTACTGACAATCAAATCCGCCTCCTCAGTCGCAAACCTGCTCCAGCAAATCTTGATCCCCATCTGGAATGGGCACAGGGCGATGTCTTAACTGGGGAGGGTCTTGAATCGGCCTTATCCGGGGTCAATATCGTCGCCAATTGTGTGGGGGATGCTCGCAACGCCTATGAAACGGATGTATTGGGCGTCAAACGTCTAGCCGAGGCATCGGTCAAAGCGGGTGTCCAGCATTTTTTCCATATTTCTATCGCTGGGGTTGACCAGATACCCTCCGAGTTTTATCAGCACAAGGTCAATGCGGAAAATGCCATAATCGAAAGTGGCGTGCCCCATTCCATCCAGCGCGTCACCCAATTTCATTCCTTGCTCGACTTCGTGATGTCCATGATTCGCCCCACTCCCGATGGTTATGTCCTGCCCATCCCACATGACGCCCAATTTCAGTTGATTGACACCCGTGATGTCGCCACGTACATGCTGCCACTGCTCACCCAATCCCCCGCCGGATGTTTATTGGATGTGGGTGGGCCAGAAATTTTGCGTGTGGAGGACATCACCCGCATCTATCTCGCCGCACAGGGGGTCGAAAATCCCGTGTTGGTGGATGGCCCTATCGAAATTTTTGGCCCGGTTGGTGTCGCCGCCTTTCAGCAAGGCCTTAATCTCGTGCCGAAAAATCGTTATGGTCACATCACATGGGCCGATTTTGTCCGCGAGAAATATGGCAAAAATTGAAAAGTATCGTATAGGCTTTTTTCCCTCATCCCTCATCACCCCTGATAAACTGGCAGATCGTACCATCGGCACAGGCGCGGACTTACGGTATGATTTGACCATGACGGCGCGACAGGCATTGTTCCGAGGCAGCACGAAAGATATCGGCTTCCCATTCGCTCCATTAATCAAACGTACCTCGGCCTCCTGCGGAAATTCGTCGGCTCGTCGCGTAGTATATGAAATCACTCAACACACTGGTAAAAATTCTGATGAAACGCTCGATCATCTGGTTACTATTCTTATTATTCGTGTCGCTCATTCTGGTTGCCTGTGGTGGCGATGATGAAGCCGACCACGACACCCGCGATTTTACGATTGATTCCAACGCCGTCCTGACTCTCAATTTTGATGACCCCGCCGAATTTGAAACCGGCACATTTGAGGGCGATTCCAGCCTTGCCATTGCGGACGGGCAGTATGTCATCCGCACCAGCAACCCCGACGGCGCAAGTTATCTGTGGGGCAAAAACGACACCACCCCCCTTAAAAATGTGGTGATTGAGGTGCAGGCGACCAGCAGTGGCGGCGAAAAAGACAATTGGTTTGGCGTGATGTGTCGTGTAGATGAGAGCGATTCCGGCTATGCCTTCCTGATTAGCGCCGATGGTTTTTGGGCATTGGCGAAGGCCGACAGCCAGCGTGGATTAGACTTTTTGGAGACGTGGCAAGAATCGAAGGCGATTGAGAAGGGCAATAAATCCAACACCATCCAAGTCTACTGCGTGGACGATTATCTAGCCCTCTATGTGAACGGCGAATTTGTAGCCGACCACACCGATAAATCCTTTGACCGCGTGGGGGGAGTGGGCTTGTTAGCAGGCGGTGCGGAAGATCAACAAGTCGAAGTCCGGTTTGATTCCCTGACGATTAAATCGGCCTCCTTTGAAAACAAGCCGAATACCGCCACCCCGTCGCCAGCACCGAGCGATACCTCAACGCCGACCTCAACCGCAACCGCGACACCGGAGGCCTCACCAACTGAGCGGCTAGTACCTGTCACCGTGCCGCCCTTACAACCGCTTGGGCCAGTGAGTACACCTAGCCAATAGATTCAGAAACCTTTCAGCACGGGAAGGATATATCTTTCGTAGCAGTCATTACAAAACCAAATTTTCCCGTTCTCATCAATATAGCCAGTATGGTCGTCTCCTTCATATGGAGAAATTCTCTCACCGCAAAACGGGAAATGGCAATGTTCATGATCCCAACCATTGGGGACGAACTCAACCCGACCATCGGGATAGTGCATCCAAGTATCATGAGGCTTGAAAATGTCGCTTCTCAGGGTTAACTTGAGAGCATCTTCGAGATAATCATCATAGGATTCATCCCACCATTCGGGATAATCTATATTAGAATATCTTGACATTGGATTTCTCATCGCCCTTCATTCAAAAGTCTCACACTTTTGATTATCGCTGAAGCCGCTTACCACAAAACGTCCTTGCTAACGGTCAAATATAACCCCCACCCATATCAAATGACACCACTTGACAAATGCATACCGTTTCATTGCCAAATTACATAAGATTACAGGTATTTGCATTAACGCTATATCAATAGCAAAGCATTCCCCAAAATATCTATCGCCCCTTCATTAACGTCGCCATAAGTTGAGGCCAGTACCAATACGTTTCCGGTACTTCAAACGGCAGCGCCTTGAGTTCCGCCGAATCGCGCTGCAAAGACGGCATTGGGCTGGCTGTCCCCACCATCAACAGCAAAATAACCGCAATCCCCCGCGCATTAATCAAATCCAACACCGAATTAAACCCCACCGCTGGCTTTTCGAGCAGCGTCCCGCCCAATTGACACCCCGCAAACGCCCCATAAAACCGCGCGATATTGACCCCCCCATCCTCCCGAAACATATGGATGTCCTGCCATGGCTTATTGGGGTACATTTCGCCACGATCCCCCAGCAAAGCACTGGCTTTTTCCACCGTGACCGCTTCGGGGGAGAAGAAAAATACATAACTCTCTTCGGTCACCCGCCGCATTGCCGTGCAGTCCACAATCATCTGGTCATAATCGGCTTCGCTGGTCAGGCCCATATGAACCCGTCCATCGTCATCCACGCTATAAACCTTGCCCATTTTGCTCTGCCCCAAAAATCCTTTGGCCCAACGCAATCCCGGTAGATCATAGCGAATAAAACAGGCCATATCCGCCCCGGTTTCGCGCTCAAAAGTTTCTTCGGATGTGCCACGATCTGTAAAGGCTATCGCCGAGACCCGCAGCGGTTCATCAGCCTCCACGATTTTGCGGTCAAGGCCCATTTCCATATAGGCCAAAAAGCGTTCGGTGACGGTGGCCTCGTTGCGAATGGCATCCACACGCAGATTGCCCATCGTGCGACCAGCGGCTTCGATGGCGACATCATGCACATACGCCGCCAGTTGTTGCAGCGAATTGGACGAACGGGCAAGGCTGGAACGATTATCGTCAGTCATAAATGGCGTTGCTTCCTGTTGCGATACGGCACAATACGCAAGGCACTATAGCATTGATAGGGTAATTTCATCAACCTACTGGCTCATCCCAGCGGCGGCAGCATCGAGGGCCGTTCCCGCAGCCAGTGCAGCGCGGATACCCCGATCAATCACATCCGGTGGGGGTTGGGGACGCGGATTTTGACATTCAGCCTGCCACAAATTAACGGCGGTCTGGATTTCAATCGCGGCCTGCTGCAAGGTCAATGAAATGGGGTCGTCGCTGGTCATGGCATCGGGGGAAATCTGCGGCTTCAATTCGGCGGCACAATCCACCGCCTGCCCCGCCTGCAAATCTGACCACACCGCTTCAATTTGGGCTTGGGCCTCGCTCAAAATGCTAGTGGTAGATTCCAATCGCTCCCGTAGCGCATCGGTTATAGTTGGAAATGGCGTGGCTTCGACTTCGATAGTGGGTGTGTTTGCGGGCGTGGATTCTGGCTTATCGTCGTTTGATGTATTATCCCCACACGCGCTTAACATGAGCATAATCAGCAGGGCAGGTATCCAAATACGGCGCATGGTCTAGCCTTCTTTTTCTTCTTCGGCAAATTCTTGAAACACCCGGTTGCTAATCAAACGGGCTGATTTGGTTAATTTTAGTGCATCCCCATCCCGCCACACTAGGCCCATACGGGTGAGCCGCTTAATTTCATCGGCAAACCGCACCTCCAATTTTTCGCCATACCGTTCCTCAAAGGCCGTCAGCGATAAGCCCTCATTCAGCAAGCGTAACCCCGTGAATATCGTCTCGAACATATCCGTCTGGCGGTCAATCAGCTCGGCAGTCATGGTGGCAGGCGTCTGCGGAAAGGGCAGGGGGTTTGGCGGCGGATTTTTGAGGCGCTCAATGTAGATTTCGGGTTTCATTACGGCAACCGTGCGAGTCTGATTAGCATAACCGTGTGCGCCTGCCCCAATCCCCAGATAAGGCAGATTCTTCCAATACTGAATATTATGTCGGCACTCCTTCCCCGGTTTGGCCCAATTGGAGATTTCATATTGGATATACCCGGCCTGTTCCATCATCTCGCTGGCAAGCTCATACATATCGGCGGCAAGGTCGGGGTCGGGCATTGGCAGTTCGCCATACGTCACCCGTCGCTTCAATTCTGTCCCATTCTCTAAACTGAGCGCGTACATCGAAAGGTGATCGGGATCTAAATCGAGGGCGGCCTGCACTGAATCGCGCCACATATTAAGGGTCTGACCGGGATTGCCGTAAATCAGATCGAGGTTGATGTTGTCAAGACCAGCCGTTCTTGCAAATTTTACTGCCTGCACGACATGCGGGTGGGCATGATCACGACTAAACATTTGTAACTCAGATGGGTTTACGGATTGCATACCCAGACTGATACGTGAGACATTCTTTAGTATCGCGTGTAAATATTCTTCAGTAGCATCACGCGGATTAATCTCTTGCGTAATTTCCAAAAGTGGGTTATAAGTAAAATTTATTAGAACATGGGAGATGAGTTGTTCTAATTGAGAAGGATTTAACAAGCTCGGTGTCCCGCCACCCAGATAAATCGAGTGGATGGGGCAGTTTGGGTTGCCTAGCATGTCTATCTCAGCGCACATGGCCTCAACATACTTGTCCACCAAGGTGTGGCGATCGGTGTAGGTGTTAAACGCACAGTATGTACAACGGGTTGCACAAAATGGAATATGCAGATATACTGACCATAAAGACTGCCCGACCATTATTTTCCTTTTACTCGTTTCCATATCGGATTAGTTCGATTTTTCCAACTTTTGTCAAGGAATAGTGACAAATTGCACACAAATATTCACAATCTGGCATGTCTTTTCAATTGCGTCCTCAACCCAAATAATGTATCATTCTAATAATGGTCTAAGAATTTGCACTTTCAACATAAGAGCCTAATAAGTCTTACAGAGTTGAGTAGTTACAAATCTAAAAAGTCTATAGATGACATTTAGAAGTTTATGACCTTGTTCTAAAAGTTTGATACAAGATGTTATTGCAACGTAGCCAAATTTATGCCCGGTAAGGATCACTACATCTGCTCTAGTGGTTTCTTGCATTGGGCTGCAATTTTATCCCTAGTTGTTATTCTAGTATCCTCCTCGAGAGATTGGAAAGTTGAGCAATATCCATCATGCCAGAGTTGACTATAACAGAAAACGTTGCGGACTTAATGTATAAGGAAATTGAATCGGGCGTCCATAATGCACCGATTTTGGTAATGTATCCGCGTCACAATGCCCGGAACGCACTGATTGCATTACTTCTGCAACAAACCAAGAGTCAAATTTACTACTATCCCCTGCGCGAAGAAGATACCACTTTGCGAAAGATGTTGGGGAACTTGGTGAATGATGCACAATTTCCGAATGATTTTGGTAACCAAACCACTTCTGCCCTAAAGAAAAATGAATCTCCACAGGCCCTTGCCGAAGCGTTTGCCGCCGATCTCAAAGCCCTCCGTAAAGACCAGTATTTCTTAACAATTGATGAACTTGACCGAATCCCACGCGACTCTGCGGAACTAGATAGCTTTTTCAGAATCCTCGCCGAAAAGCTACCCAAGAATGTAAGAATTCTTATTAGTGGTAGAGAGATGTTTCGTCAGCCGTGGAATGATCTCATTCTCAATGGGTTAGCCGCCACGATTGGCGAGAACAACGCGGTCGAGAATGGGATTTTCCGTGAACCCGCCCAACGTGGACAAATTGAATTCTATTCCCTCTCTGGGAGTTCCCGCTTAATGAGTGATGGTCGCGCTGTCCATTCATGGGACGGATCGCTACCTCGGAATTTAGCCTATTATTTCATTGACCATCACATGGTTACACGCGACGAAATATTCCGCATCTTCTGGCCTCATCTAGGTGTAAAAGAAGCAACCAACGTCTTCCATGTAACCAAGCGTAAGATTTCTGAAAAACTAGGCTATGAAATCACGGCCTATAGTGGTGGGTTCTATGTCCCATCGCCACGAGTCAACATCATGTATGACGCTCGTGAATTTGAAAAGCAAATTGAAGAAGCCCTCGCTGGTTCGGACGAAGTCGCTCCTGCCAAATGGTATCGCGCGGTCCAACTTTATCGTCACCCTTATCTTGAGGGTCTCGATATGCCTTGGATGCTTGAAAAACGCGAGAAACTACGCAACGACTTTGCCCAAGCCTTAATCGGGCTGGGTCGTATGCACCGTGCATTGGGTGAACTCGATCGCGCCTTGGGCTATTTCCTACGCGCCGTTGCCGAGAAGCCAGACCGTGAAGACGTTCATCGCAATATAATGACCATCTATCACGATCAAGGCCGTATCAAAGACGTGCAAGCCCAGTATAAACTATTAGAATCAACCTTGAAGCGCACACTAGGCATCGCGCCCTCAACCGAAACCCGTGCGATGTTGGAACTGTATACCACAAACTAAGTCACAAAATCTCTCGAGGAAGATAAGGGGCGGTCTATCTCAGATCGCCCTTTTTGATTACTTTACTTCAACGCCACCCCATATCTTTCCTTCAACAGTTGGGCGGCCCGTTCGATTTCAGCCACTTTAGTTTCAGCCGACCACCCCAGACAATCACCTAAGACCCCAGCCAATTCTTCAAGTAATGGTTGAGTCGTTTGACCAAGCATGGCAATCAATGAGCGCCGCAGCAGCAAGTCATCCAGATGAACGATCTTTTCATGGATCGCCATAAATTGAATTTCGCGGTGGGTGTAATCAGGGTGATGGGTTAAGGCTTGGTCAGTGCCTTCAGCCGAATATTGAGCAATTTCTTCGGCACGAGTGCCATAGCGGTCTAGCCATTGGGCAAGACGTTCTTTAGGTAGACTGACTTTCTGCTGTATACCATTCAGCCATGCCTCACGATCAGCGTCCGTCTTGGGGAAGCCCTTGCCCCCGCCAATTGGCAGTTGGTCGGTTCGTATCCGACGGGATTTCTTTAGGCGTGCCAGAACCAGATCAGCGGTGTGTTCACTAAAGGCGCGGAAGGTCGTCCACTTGCCACCCACCAGCGAATACACTGGGAATTTAACCCGGTCACCGGGTTCGGTGATATGCGTAACATGATCGCGGCTGATCTGTCCCGTTCGGCTGGCATCACTAGATGGCAGAGGACGCACCCCGGTAAACCAGAACACAATATGCGACCGGGTGACCTTCATCTCTGGAAACACCTTATGCACCATATTCAACAGGTACTCAATTTCTTCGTCGGTGCAGAGAGCTTGGTCGGGGTCATCAATCCGTATATCGGTTGTGCCAACCATCACCTTGTCCATAAACGGGAAAAACAGCACAATCCGCCCATCGCTGTTCTCAAAAAACATCTCGTGGCCCATCGTCGCCGCGTGCAATTCAGGGTGATCTACAATGATATGGGAGCCTTTGGTTCCACCGATATATTGCGTGGGGTGCTGCATGGCCTCATTTGCAAAATCAATCCAAGGGCCGGCGGCATTGACGACGATTTGAGGCTTAATCTCAAGGGTTTCACCTGAGACCTCATCCCGCAGCGTTACAACCTCGCCATTACCTCCCACCAAGTTCAAATAGCTGACGGCATGGGCCTCTGAATTCGCGGCTTCGGCATCCAAAATCATTTCAAGGCAAATCCGTTCGGGGTAGGGCATCCACGCATCATAATAACGCGCCGTCAGCACAATCTCCGGGTTCAATTTGGGCCGCATCTCCAGCGATTTGGCTTTGGAATAAAATTCGTGGCGGGGTAGGCTTTGCTGTTTGCGCGTAAACATATCGTAAAACGTAAGGCCGACCTTGATAATCAATGCGCCGCGCTCACTCGGTTTATCCCGCAGCCGCATAAACTTCAATGGGGCGTTCAGTGTGCCCGAAAGCCAGCTAAAAATCGGGATGGTCGTGGGCAGCGGTTTAACATAATGGGGCGCGTTTTGCAGCAGCAAATTACGCTCGGTCAATGCTTCCTTGACCAATCTAAACTCGGCGTTTTCCAGATAGCGCAGACCACCATGAGCCATGTGGGATGACCCGGCACTTGCCCCGGAGGAAAAGTCGCCTTTATCTACCAGCAGCACCTCGACTCCCTGCAACGCCAAATCACGAAACAAACCAATTCCATTGACACCACCGCCAACAATCAGCACCGGGACGTCTGGCTGTTGGCGGAATTTTTCGATAATTTCTAATCGAGTTCTCATCTGTCTACTCCTTGTTGAATACCGCCTATTATAACGCTCTCTTGGGAATTGGTCGGTATAAGAAGGCCAATATCCAGCAACCGGACTGCTTTCACATTAGGGCTTCCCTCCCTATAATTTCATGAGGTGTACCCGATCACAACTTTTTGGTATTGTATTAGCTCGAGGGAGAGAGTAGATGACAAGTCCGAATAAATTCCTACGTATTGGATTAGCGGCTTTGTTTCTGGGAATAACTTTAATTCTCGTCGCAGTTTTGATGAGCCATCAATCCACACCGTCATTGGCCCAAGAGGGAACTGAGGAAGCGACCCCAGAGCCAGAAGATGGGGGTGATACAGGGATTCCCGACCCCAATAGCGCGGATATTGTAGAACGCGGCGCTTATCTGGTGCGGGTAGCGGGTGCGTGCCAAGACTGCCACTATGGGGGCGGTGATTTTAATGCGGTCTACGAAGACCCCCTCAATATTGATTTATCCGGTGGGTTTGCTTTTGCCTATCAGCCATGGGGAACAGTCTATGCACCCAACCTGACCGCGCTTGGCGAATGGACGGATGAGCAGATTGAAAACGCCATTCGTTATGGGGTACGACCAGATGGGTCGGCGCTTCTGCCTCCGATGCCCTATGAACTCTATGCAGGCATGTCGGATGATGATATGGCGGCAATGATTGCCTATCTGCGCTCGCTTGAACCCGTCGAAAACGCTGTGCCCGAAGCCGAATTGGATGGCAAAACCCGCGAGGACATCCGTACCATACCAGCATTTGACCCCGCAGCCGAATTCCCCACACCTGATTTCACCGATCCCGTCACACGCGGCACCTATCTGGCAAGTCATGTGTCGGCCTGCTTACGTTGTCACGGTTCTTTGGCGGAAGATGGGGTCTCGATCAATCCTGAAGGCCCGGCACTTGGCGAAATTGTGCAGTATACCGATTTTGGTGAATTTACCTTCCCATCATTGGCCCAATCGGAAATGAGTGGTTGGTCGGACGGGGAAATTGAAACCCTCATTCATGACGGCATCAAACCTAATGGCGAACCCGTTTTCTTTATGCCCTTCTATGCTTTCGGCTATCTCACCGACAGCGACGTTGCCGCGTTGATTGCATGGGTGCGTTCGCAGCCGTAATCTCCGCAATATCAGAATAGGGCGGTGCAAGCGAGGCCGCCCTATTTTATTCCCCGCCCATATCCCGACGATAAAGCGGCGTGTGTGATAATTCTGCCAGATTCCCCACCCCGGCATTAAACATTGCAATTCGAATTTGCGCCGTTACTTCGCGCTCCAATTCCAGCACCGCCTCGGTGGAAACAGCCGCGGCTTTAAGAAATGGCCCGGCCATCCCCCCAATGGTTGCCCCCAATGCAATACACTTGGCAATATCAATGCCATCGCGCAGACCCCCACTCGCAAAAATCGGCGTATTCGGTGCGCCCTGTTTAGCATACTGGATACTTTCAGCCGTCGGGATACCCCAATCGGCAAAACTGCGAGCCACCCGTGCATAAAAGGCATTCGGCGCACGGTGATATTCGACTTCGCTCCATGACGTGCCACCCGCCCCCGCCACATCAATCGCCGCTACGCCTACCGAGGCCAATTTTCGGGCCGTTTTTTCCGAGATACCCCAACCGACCTCTTTAGCGATGACGGGCACACCCACCTGAGCGCACACCAGTTCAATACGCTTGAGCAAGCCCGCGAAATTATGATCGCCTTCGGGTTGAACAGCTTCTTGTAAGGGATTAAGATGCAAAATCAGTGCGTCGGCCTCCACCATAGCCACAGCGCGGCGGCACTGCTCCACCCCATACTTATAATTCAACTGCACCGCCCCAATATTGGCAAACAGCAAAATGTCCGGCGCGATATTGCGTACTTGATAGGTCATCGCCAAAGTTGGGTCTTCAATACCAGCGCGTTGTGATCCCAAGCCCATTGCCATACCCCGCAGTTGGGCCGCCTCCGCCAAATTGCGGTTAATATTTTGGGCCATTTCCGTTCCACCTGTCATGGAAGAAATGAACGCGGGGGTTTTCAGGGTTTTGCCAAATAGGGTGAGGCTGGTATCCACATCCGTCAGATTAATTTCCGGCAGGGCATCGTGCATAAAAACATAGCGTTCAAGGCCCGTTGTCAGGTTCGGAAACTGGACATCTTGCTCCAAATTGATACGGATATGCTCTTCTTTACGGCGCTCCGTGATGTTTTCCCTACCCCCGTCCGTAACTTTTGTCATGACTGGTGTTCCTTTAGGTTGGAGACTACAATTACAGTTCTCTATTGTGAAGCATAATCATGGTTGGTACAATGGCGCGAACCCAAGATGCCATTAACCCCGTAAAGGGAATCTCAGCCTTAATTGGAGGAAATCAACAATGTCCGATACTCAGGAACGTGTGGTGAAAATTATTTCTGAACTGCTCGGTGTGGACGAAGAGAAAGTTGTCCCGCCTGCCAGCTTCCGTGATGATCTCGAAGCCGATTCACTTGATTTGGTCGAATTGATTATGGCCTTTGAAGAAGAATTTGGGGGCGAAATTTCTGACGAGGAAGCCCAAAAAATTACCACAGTTCAGGAAGCCATTACCTACATTGATACCAAGATGCGTGCGTAGGATTCGGCAAGACCTTAGCAATCAAGAGGGTGTGTCTGGTAGAGGATACATCCTCTTTTTATTGAACCAACTGACCAAAATGGCCCCCCCAGCGATCAACACAAACGCGACGTACAGCACCAATCCGCCGCCAATACCCGTCTCAATTTGAATGCTATCCAAGACCTTTTGCGCCCGGTTATAACCTTCTAGCGCGGTGACAAGACCCGCCATCAGCAGGATAATCGTGGCAGGCTTCCAGAAATATCGCAGCCAACGCCCCCCCACAATCATCACCAAAACCACCGCCAAACCAAACGCCATCAATCGGCCTAATTGTTGGTCATTCGGTGAACCACCACCCCAAGGATAAAAATCCGTCGGGGGATTCAGCCGCAACACCGCCAACAGCGCCACCCCGCGCCATATCCATTTCGCTTTTTCGGCCTGCAGTACGCTGGATGCCGTCACGATTACCCCCGCCAGCAAAATGAGGGGCAACCGCAGCAGCATGGGGGTAAATAGGGCCGGACTTTCGGCACGCACCGTCGGATGGAGGCTGACCCATTCCGCTAAATCAAAGGCATTGCTGTTAAACGCAGCGACCTTGTGGGTCTGCCACACCATATGGTAGGCCATGCTGCCAAGCAGGGCACACCATAACACAAGCCATGCCAATCCATTATTCTGGCGGGAGGGGGTCATTAGTTTCCATTCGAGAGTTGGTCAAAAGTCGTGTTAATCTGACTATCTTCGTGCAGTTGATGGTCAAAAAATTCGTTCATATACACACTGCGCCGCTGACGTAGGGCAAGCGGGGCGACGAAACGCAAATCCCGCACATCCGCCACATCCCGTCCATCCGCCGCCGCATGGGCGCGCGCCGCCTCAAACATGGTGAATTCAGCGCGGGTTGAATCAATGCCTAAGTTGTGGACCAGTGTAATGCCGAGTTCAAGGGCTTCATCGCTGACGGTGGTTTCTTTCAATAAATCACGTGCTAGGCCAACTTCCTCCCGAATTTGCGCCGTCAGGGTGGCCCATTCCTGTAAAAAGGTACGCGGGTTTTCCCGATAGGCCCGCACCCGCTTATAAATTTCGAGGCGGTCTTCTTTGCGCTCCAACCCCCGCACAATCACCCGCAGGCCAAACCGATCCATAATCTGCGGGCGCAAATCGCCTTCTTCGGGGTTCATCGAACCGATCAGCACAAACCGCGAACGGTATGTGCCCGCCATCGCCCCACGTCGCACCGTATAATGCCCCTGTGCGGAGGCATCTAAGATCGCGTCCACAATCTGGTCATCCAGTAAATTGACCTCATCCACATACAGCAAATTTTGATCGGCACGCGCCAAAATACCCCGTTCCAAACGAACCTTTTGCTGCTGGATAGCGATACGCTCATTAATCCCACCGACCACATCTTCCAACCGAGCGTTGAGGGGCAGTTCAATCAGTTTGACCCGTTCATAACGCACATCGGCTTCTTCCTCATCGGATTCGGAAATCGGCACGCCATCTTTATCCACTGGAATCGGCACTTCGGGCAAAATCCCGGTCAGACTGCGGACACAGGTCGTTTTGCCGACCCCACGCGGCCCGATCAGCAGCACCCCACCAACCGATGGGTTAATCAGCGACAGCATCAACGCAAAACGCATCTCCAACTGACCGACCATCGCAATAAAGGGATAGGGGATGTCGTCGGCGATACCTAAATCTTCAGCAGGCATCCGCAGCAACCGCCGCGCCCCCGCATCATTTAAAATTTGGAGCAGCAACGAGCCTTCAAGATTCTGATATTCAGGCAGTGGGCCATTGGGGTCGAGTTCGTTATCCGACATGGTTTATGCGCCGTTCCTATCTAATTTTTCGGCCCCGCTCAATCGCCCAACTTCCAATTCATGTTCCAACTGCTCTTTGCGGAACTTCTGCCGAATTTTGGCCTGCTCCATGCGAAGGGCTTGGGATTCGTTTTCGGGTTGCAGGAGGGGCACTTCACGCGGATGGCCTTCTTCATCTAAGGCCACATACACCAAGTAGGCTGTGTTGGTCTCCCGCACTTCACCTGTATAGGGATGTTCGGCTTTAACCTCGACCCGCACTTCCATCGAAGTCCGCCCCACATAGGTCAATTCGGCATATATGGTCACCAAGTTACCAATGAAAATCGGCTTACGAAAGGTCATAGAGTCAATTTGTACGGTGACAACGGGTGATCCGGCATGACGCATAGCGGCTAAGGCTCCGGCCTCATCCACTCGTTTCATAATGACCCCGCCATGTACATTGCCGAGGCCATTGGCATCCTGTGGCCCCATCAAGTCGCTAAGTGTGACAGCGGATTCCGAAGGGGTTTTAGGTTTCATCTGACTCTGTTCCTGCGTTTGGCGCTGGACATCGTGCAGAGCATTGGCAAATTTAGGCATGGTGTAGCACTTTCTGATAAATCGCCTGCAATGTTTGTGCAGATTTTTCCCATGTAAACTGCTGCGATTGTTCCAATCCGAGCAGTTTTAGGCGTTTATGGAGGTCTATATCGTCCAATAAACGACGCAGCGCATCACTAATTGCTTCACTATTATACGGGTCAACCAACAACGCGGCATCCCCGGCGACTTCCGGCATCGAAGAAACCGTCGAGGTAACGACGGGCGTACCACAAGCCATAGATTCGGCTACCGGGAAACCGAACCCCTCATAGAGCGAAGGATAAGCCGTCACCGTCGCGCCGCTGTACAGGGCCGGTACATCGGCATCATCCACAAATCCAGTGAAAAACACCCGATCTTCGAGACCCAAGCGTTTGACTGTTTCAAATATGGGGTTATCCAGCCAGCCCTTGCCCCCCGCGATCACCAGAATCACATCCTCAAATGCTGGCCCAAGCATCGCCAATGCTTCCATCACGCGCCCATAATTTTTGCGCGGCTGCACCGTGCCAATCGAAAAAATGGTGCGGCGACCCTCAGGAATATGATACTTCTGGCGCACAGCATTGAGTTGGGCAGGGTCAACAATCGGCACATAACGCGGGCTAACCCCACTCAGCAACACCGAGATTTTATCCGGCGGGGTGCCATACAATTCAATCAAATCATCTTTGGTCGCCTGTGAATCGGCAATTACATGATCAGCGCGGCGCACCGAACGTGGCACAACCTTATCCAAATAGATTTTGAGGACGGGCGGCGTGGTTTCCGGTGTACGCACAAACGACAGGTCATGCACCGTCAAAATGGTTTTGGTCATGGGTAAGGTGGGGGGCAGCGTAAAATCCGTCGCGTGAAAGAGAGCCACCGGGCCGACAAACGCTTCCGCTACCAATGGCACTTGGGCACGATGCCACAATCGGGCAAACCACAGCGGCGTGATACGGGTGGGTTTCCATGTGAAATTCGGGCCGGGGATGGCGGGAAGTTTCGATTTTTCAGCCCCGGCAACCAACAATTTATAGGGAGTTTGACGATCTAACTCTGCCAGCCCTCCAATGAGGTCACGGACAAGCCGACCAATACCTGCGCCCTGTTCATAGGCAGCGGTATAGTCAATGGCGATGGGGCGGTCACTCAGCATTACTCAGCCGCAAGCGAATCGGGTGCGGGTTTGTGGTGATGTTTGTCCACGTCGTTATACGTCCAATAACGGTTCATGAAGTAATTCCAGAACATCGCCAAGCCAACCGCAATGGCCTGTGCAAGGTTGGTGCCAAGCCGATTTGCCACCGCATCTTCAACATCTGGATGCCCCAACAAGCTCTCGGCGAACTGACCCAGTGGCGAATAGACCAAGCTGACAAAAATCAGGCGGACGACCACTGCAACCGTATTGATAAAAAAGAACTGGGCCAATTGCAACCCAACATGCCGCGAACGCGAATCGGGGTATGTCCAATAGCGATTCCAGAAGAAATTACTGGCAACCGCCGCCGTAAACGCAATCCCCGACGCCATAGCTACATGCAATTGTTCGTTTGGGCCTTCAGGATGGAGCAGGGTATGCTGCAAAATATTGAGCGTCCCAAAATCCACCACTGCCCCGATCGTGCCTACAATGGCAAATTTTAGAAAGCGTTCGACTTCTTTGGCTTTGGGGCCAAAACGATTAGCAATGAAAGCAATCAATGGATCAATGGGGGAGTGAATTCGGCGCGAAATTTTGATTTCCTCCGCTGGATGAGTGTTAACTGCGGTAGACAATGACCAATCCTCAATTACTGATACGAACGATAGACTGTTGATGCACCAGAACTGCCAATAATCCTAGCAGTACCCCGGTCACCAAAAACAGGTTGTTGACATATAACTTGTCAAACAGGCTGTGAATACTCAGATGTGTCCAGATACCCATCAACCCGACTGCCATACCGCGCTCAATCGGCGTGCTGGCTTGCTGAATAGCCCGAAAAGTTAGGCGGATAATGATTAGGCCCATAACCAAATAGGCAATTAGGCCCACAAGTCCAGTTTCTGCCAGAAGGTTTAAATAATAATTGTGTGCGTGGCCTAAAGCAAGAGGCCAATTGACAAGGGCAAAATTTTCATACGCCGCTTCATAATTACCAAAGCCGACACCGAAAATGGGGCGTTCCTCTGCCATCCGTACAGCGGCCTGCCAATGCGCCAAACGTTCGACCACCGCAAAATTTTCATCATTAATCACCGCGCCCCGCATGTCTTTAAAACCCGAAAAATCCTCGGTAAAGCTGGTGATACGGTCACTAACGCTGGTTGGCAGCAACCCCGCCGACCACAATCCCACAAAAAGTCCGCCTACCGCAACCATCGCCAATGTGCCCTGCCATAGCTTCGGTGGGGTCAACCAAATAATGACGACAACTGCCCCCGCAAAACCAATCCATGCCCCGCGACTCCATGACACCAGCAGGCCACCTAAAATGATGCCCGCCATTATTCCATACAGGACCATTAACGCGACATCCATTTTCCACCGGGCCAATTCACGCCGATGCTGCCACGCACTGACCAGATAACCCCATGTCGTGCCGAGGGCCAGCGGTAAAGTCAGGCCCATCAGTGCCCCGAATGGATTCGGCTGTCCAAACGTCCCAAAGGCGCGGAAATAGCGATAATTCAAAATCCATAAATGGGCCGCACCCGACCCACCGCGAAATTGATAAATGCCGATGATGGCCTGTATCACCGCCGCCAACAACACCCCAAACACAATCCACTGCCAGCGTTTTTCGGCAAAATCCGCGACCAGATAGGCCAGTAGCGCGATTTCCGCCCATTTCACCCACTCACTGATGCCATGCCCGAATGAATAGGCGTTCGGCAACGAGAGCAATGTCACCCCCAGAAAAATCGCCAACCCGATATACAGGCCAATGGCGTGGTGATGGGCCGATTGGACAAACGCCTCCCGATCTGTGATTTTTCGTAATCCCCAGATACCTACCACCACAACCAGCGCCAATTGTCCGGTGTCGGCGGGTAACTGGAAGGTCGCCTCCGTTTCAATCAAGGTCTTGAGAGGCGCTACACACAACAGCATCACCAGCGCGAGGGCCGGCTCAATAAACAGCAAAATCACGAGCAGCACTGCCCCGATAAGAGCCACTGCGATGGTCAAGGGCAAGGCAGCCACCAACACACCGCTGATAACTGCCAGCCCTAACCAGCCCCATGTCGGGAAAAGGGCACGTGCCCAATTAGCCGTTTGCATGAACTTTCTTTTGGAAATAGTCGATGGTTTCTTGCAGGCCCTCTTCAAACTTGACCTTTGGCTCCCAACCCAGCACTTCCCGCGCACGGGTGATGTTCGGTTGACGCACCTGCGGATCGCCTGCCACACGCAAATCCTTCTTGATGACGATCCCCGCCTTATTGCCGCTGATACGATTAACCAGTTCGGCCAGTTCCAGCATGGACATTTCGGTATAGGGGTTGCCAATGTTGACGGGCATGTGGAAATCGCTGTTTAACAGTCGATACAGGCCCTCAATCAAATCGGAATAGAAGCAGAAGCTGCGGGTCTGTGTGCCTTCGCCATAGACGGTGAGAGGTTGACCACGCAGGGCTTGAGCCACAAAATTTGGGATTACCCGACCATCATCTAGCGACATACGTGGGCCATAAGTATTAAAAATACGCACAATGCGCGTCTTGATGCCATGTTCGTTGTGATAGGCCATCGTCAGGGCTTCGGCGAATCGCTTGGCTTCATCATAGACCCCACGTGGGCCAATCGGGTCAACATTGCCGTTGTAATCTTCGGTTTGGGGGTGAATCAACGGGTCGCCATAGATTTCGGAAGTCGAGGCGATTAAAAAGCGTGCCCCTTTAGCCTTTGCCACACCGAGGGCGTTATGTGTCCCCAACGCGCCGACCTTCATCGTCTGGATGGGATATTTGAGATAGCCGGGTGGGCTGGCGGGTGAGGCGAAATGCAGCACCGCGTCAATCGGGCCGTCCACAAAAATAAAATTCGACACATCATGCCGGATGAACTTAAATTTTGGGTTGCCAGCGAGGTGGGCGATATTATCAACACTGCCCGTAATAAAGTTGTCCAACGCGACAACTTCATACCCCTCTTTCAGAAAACGGTCACAGAGATGCGAGCCGAGGAAGCCAGCCCCGCCTGTAATGAGTACGCGCAATTTTACGCCCCTTTTTTACTTGATAATGGATCAAAACATCAGAAAAATCCGGCGTGGAAGTGTACCACAAAACCGAATACCGTGCTGAACTGCTTATTTTATACGGAATTTGGGTGAAGGGTGGGCCTTAGACCGCGCCCCTACAAAAGCGCATGTTCATGCCGTCTTGTAGGGGTCAGGCTCAACCTGCCCCTTTTTTTGTCCAGCAATGACCCGAATACCGTATTATATTAGTCGTTGTCATCACGAAAGAGCACCGTGCTGTCATTTCCGCCACCTTCGACATCTTCCAGCGCGGTTATGAATTTTTCCTCAAAAATTTGATAGGCGCGGTGGTCATACAAACACACCACGACCTTTTGAAGATGTTCGCGTTTTTCAAAAGAATAATCAATGATCTGTTTTGCCAAAATCTCGGCGCAGTCCGCCATCGGGAAGCCAAAAACCCCGGTGGAAATCGCGGGTAGGGCTACCGAATTTAACCCATTGACCTCCGCCAATTCCAACACCGCATGAAACGCGCTGGCAAGTTTGGCGTGTTCATCGCCTTCACCCATCATCGGCCCGACGGCGTGAATCACATATTTCGCCTTAAGGTTGCCGCCGCCTGTGATGGCTGCTTTGCCCACCTCACAGTGCCCGATGGCGTAACATTCTTCTTGGATGGACGGTCCACCTTTCCGCGCAATCGCCCCCGCCACGCCTGCCCCCAAAATGAGATAGCTGTTGGCGGCATTGGTGATGGCGTCGGTATCGAGTTCGGTGATGTCACCTTGCATTAATTGGACGTGCAACTTATGGAGGACAAATTCCATCGCAAAATCCTCATGCTGGCCTATCGCTATTGTACACCCGCATTGTACCGTATCCGCATATATTCAAACGAGCCACGAATTATTCCGTCGCCTCCCGCACTCCCTGCACCAACGCCAGCAACAGCATAAAAATAAAACTCAGATTGATGGCAAAATAGGCCGAATCAATCAGGCCATGTGCGAGGAAATCCACCATACTGCCCATTGCGCCCAACACAATCGCCAGCAACACCGGATTGGAATATCGCACCTGACGATACGCCCCAACCGCCGTCCGCCAAAACGCGACTTGCAACCACACCCCAATCAACACTCCAAAAATCCCCAAGCGCACCCAATAATCCAACACCACATTATGCGGATGCGACAGGTCGGGGTCAGCCCACGCCTCAGACAAAATATACCTTCCGCGATAGGCATACAAAAATTGGTCAAGGCCCACCCCCGTAATCGGCTGGTCTTTTATCAATTCAACCGTGCTGCGCCACAAATTAATCCGAAACAGGGTGGTACTGTTGCTAAAATCGAGGGCATCACGCAGACGCGGAATCACACGGGATAGGGGAAGAATCGCCACCAAACCCGCCGCCGCCAATCCACCCAATGGCAACCATGCCCGTCGCCCCTGCCAACCCAACAGGATGATGGCGAACGCTGCGGGTAGGCCAATCGCAATCGCGCCGATGCTCTGGGTCAGCAGCACCGCCAGCAGCATAATCGCGCCGCTGATACCCGCATACACCCGCCGCCACGACCCCACTGGCAAAATGACATAGGCGAAGGCGAAGGGCAGACAACGCCCCAATTGCAGTGCCACGCTGTTGGGCGAACCATAGACCCCCACCAGTCGTTTTGCACCCTCCGCCGTATAGACCACATATTCTTCGGTGACGTAGTTGTACAGGCCAATCAGCGCCACCACCGTCCCGGTCAAAATCAAGCCCTCGGCTAACAACGACAGGTCTTTTTCTTGCAGGCGTGCCACGCGCAACAGCAAATAAAATGCCAGCGGGTCAAGGATCATCGTCCGCAGTTCGCGCAGGGCTTCTGGTCGCAAATCGGCCCATGCGAGGGAAATAATCGCCAAACCCAAAAACGCCATCAGCGCGAGGTCGAGCAGGCTGAGGCGATTCCACAAATTTAGGAGTATAAGCTGCGGTTTTGAAGTCCCTCGGAGCGTTTTGGCCCATTCATATAACCCGCGTCCAATAATCGCGGCGGCACTAATCGCCAACATGACCTCAACCACCGCGATAAGCTGCACATAGGTATCGAGCGTCGCCGTGAAAAATGCCGACCAGAACAGCACCGCCAATAGACCCATCAGCGGACGATTGAACACAATCACCCCAAAAACCGCCAATGCCGCCAGCGTGCCCCACACAATCGGCGAATAATAGGCAATGCTCATCGAGGTGATGCTGACAATTAACGCCGGGGTGTCGCGCCGCAAAAAGGTGGTGACCATATCGCCCCACGAAAGCACGACCCCAATCACAAAAATGAGTGACACCGTGAGGGTAATGGCGACATCGGCGATATTTTGCAGCGCCTCGCGTGAGGGCATCTTAACTTGGCGGAAGGGCAACCGATAGGCCGACCACGCCATACCAACAACGGATAATAGACCCAAAATCGCGGCGATTACCTGAACACGCCGATAGGGTAGGGTATCCGGTGCGCTGGCAACCGCAAACCCCGCAATCGCCCAGCGGTCATCACCCTGCCATGGACGATGCACAATCTCCACCACATGCAATCCATCGTCAAGCCCAATAGCAACCGGGATTAAATCCGTCGTCGGTTGGCGGGTCGGCGAGGTCAAGATCAGAAACGATTCGCCCTGTTTGTTGGTCGGGAGTTTATTGGCTTTCTGCCCATCAATCGTAATCGCCAAATACGCCACATAATCGTCGCGCCGCACCAGCATGGCAAAATCTGTACCACGAAAGCTCACGCGAATCGAATTTTCGATGTCATACACATTGGGGTCATTCGGGTCAACTGCCCCAGCATCCGCCCCCAAATCACTAAACTGCCAGTCACCCGTATACGTAGTGAACCGATTGACAGCAGGATATAAACCCGACAGCAGGGCATCGCCTTCAAAGGGCAATCCAGCGGCCTGCCATTCGCTCAAACGAGGCGCGATTGCAAACCCTTGAATCGGGTCATCCGCAGGTGCATCCGGTTGCCAATGCTGCACAATCAACCCGCCAACCCATGCCCATTCGCGTTCGGCCCGACGAAAGGCCGCTTGGGTATAGGCAATTTGATCCACCGCCGCAACCTGCCCCCAGATCGAAGGCGGGCCACTCCAATCCGCAGGCAGCGCATTCCACCCAAAATTACTGCCCCACAGCGGTTTTGCCCCGTCGCCATGTGCCACCATTTCTTCGCGCAGCAAAATCAACCGCGAGAAATTCAACGTGCCCTCATTCGTCGTGCGATCATCCGGCGAGGCGCTATATCCATAAGGTTTACCCGCCACCGCATCAAATGAATCCTTGCCCCCAAGCTCATACATGGCCCGCAGGTATAACACATCGCTCAAATTTTCCGGCCCATCTTCGACATTGGGTGCCAGCGCCGCCGCGATGACTATGGCCTGACCATCCGCTTCATGAATAGCAGTATAGGCCGCTTTCAACATCGCCACATACAGGGCCGGGCGTGGATCAAGGCGTCCCCAGTGGTCGCGGATATTCGGCTCATCCCAGACCTGATAATAATCCACCCTGTCGCCATACCGTTCTGCGATGGCCCGTGCAAAATTAGCAAAGGCGTCCACGCTGGCTGGTGGGGCAAGGGCATTTTCGGGGGCTTCGCGGTGACGTGCCCAACGCGGCGTGCTATCCAATACCAGCACTAATTTCAGATTCGGATATTGGGCGACGGCATCCACAATCGGGTCATAGACCGACCAGTCAAATGTGCCCTGTTCGGGTTCGACCCGTTCCCAAAAGATAGACTGTCGCAGCCACGTAAATCCAAGCCCCTCAATCGCCTGCAATTGAGCATCCAGTTCGTCGGGCGTATATTGGGTGAGTTCCACATTGACCCCGCCGATAGGTTGGCGATAGGGCATGGCTTGAGCTTCGGTAGCAAGCTCCCAACCACGTGTAGCATCGGCCTCGGCTGAACGACGGTCTAAAATCGCGCCAATGCTGACAATCAGCACCAAACAGCAGGCGAGAAAAACAATCCAGCGTCGCAACACAGGTGATTTCATCATTTAGTTTGTCCAGCGGGGTGCGGAAGTCTGACCATCATTGGTAATTTGTCGGGCAAGACCAGAATCAACGTCTACAATCCATAGATTTTTCTGATACAACACCGCGATTTGCCTGCCAGACGGACTCCATGTAAAGGGCGTCGCGTCTTGCTGGATAACCGGGCGAATCCCCGGTAAACCTTGTGGTGGGAACAAGCGGCTTGGATTGCTGCCATCCCGATCCGCAATCATCAAATCGTATTCCGTGCCATAGCTATTGAGGGGTTCACGCGCCTGCAAAAATGCAATGCTAAACTGCGCTTGACCCTCTGGCCCAACCGAAATCGGTGAATAAACTGGGCTGGCCCAGATGCCCGTTTTGGAAATCAGGCTCTCGATTGCCAGTGTCCCATCCGTTTTGAAAACCCCCACATCAAAAATAATACTGTCGGTCGGGGCTTCACTACTATTCGATGGGCCATGCACGGTTGTGACCACCCACTGTCCATCCTGTGACCATGCTAGGGTTGGCTGCCACACCCACTCGTTGATAATTGCGGTATTGTAGTACGGAAAATTGAGTGTAAACGCCCCAAAATCGCCATTCCCATTGCCCGTACCCAAGTCTACCAGTCCAACCCCGTTCGACTTGGCATACGCGACTTTGGTGCCGTCCGGTGACCACGCAAAACGTGTTCCCCAAAACGCAAATTCGCCTGTGACGTTATCGGTGATGATTTCATCAATGCCCAACGTATCCCCATCGCGTGGATTGAGGCTGACGACCCATAAATCGTTATAGGCCACCCATCCCTGAAAACCACCCCCGGCGTTGGCGCTGGAATAATAGAGGGTGTAGGGTTGACCGGGTATCCATCCCCCCGACAAAATGTTGTTATAGCCCAATGGGATTGGGGCAGGATTGTTGGTATCGAGAATAACCCACAATTCGTTGGAAAATGCTTCGTCGTTTGGGTCATCCGTTTTGCGTGTATAGAGCAGTTGGCGGCCATCTGCCGATAAATCAAACACCCGCCCATCCAAATTGTTATCCGTCGTCAGCGGCGTGGGATTACCGCTATTGCCACGTATCATCCATGCCTGCCCGCTTGAAATATAGGCCAATGTCCCGGCAATCACAACCGGTTCAAGGGTATCAGTTTGACCGACTGCCACAATCTGATTTTTGGGTTCTTTGATGACAATCTGTGATTTTACGCGACGGGTTCGCACAGCTCCATCCGCCATAATAATCGTATAACAAATTTGGACTTCGCCGTTTTCACCACGTTCCAAGATCAGGCGCTCGCCGGGTTCGATATTGGTGCTGGGTTGCTCAAATTCCTCAAACGCCAACGGTTCAATGCTGCTGCAATCTTCGGTTTCGGTCACACGCACCACCGTCACCGTCATGCCGTCCGTTACCTGCGTAAATTTGGAGGGTGTGACCTCATCCAACGGATTGAGAGTGATATTGGCCTGTCGCAAAAACTGCTCAACCGACAGAGGGCGATCAAACACAAAGGCCCGCTGTGTACCATCGGCGTCTAAAGCCACCCGAATTTCACGTTCGCCTGAATTTTCCGGTTGACAGGCCGCGACCATTACCAGCAGCAGCAACGCCAACAGACCAATTCGCCGCTTAAATGTCATTCCCAAATCCATTTCATCCCGTCTAACGTTATAATCATCTCACGTTCAAAATCCTAGCACGCCCCTCTACTTGTAGCAAGAAACACAGGGAAACAAATGGCAAATAATCGTTGGATGCTCTATGGCGCGTATGGTTATACGGGTGAATTGGTCGCGGAGGAAGCGCTCAAACGCGGACACAAACCCATTTTGGCGGGGCGCTCAGCAGAAAAACTCATCCCGCTGGCTGAACGGCTTGGCCTTGAATATCGTGTATTTGGCTTAGAAGATAGCACCGCCCTGAAAAATGCCCTATCCGATGTTGACCTTGTTTTTCATGCCGCTGGCCCATTCATCTATACCGCCTCCCCGATGTTGGATGCCTGCATTGAAACGGGTACACATTATGTTGACATTACGGGCGAGATTCCGGTATTTCGCAAAACGTTCAAACGGGACGAAGCGGCCCGTCAAAAGAATATCACGCTCATCTCCGGGGTCGGCTTCGACATCATCCCCACCGACTGCCTATCCAGTTATGTCGCCAGCCAACTGCCGGATGCCGTCGAACTAGAAATTGCCTTCCAAGCCATTTCCCAAGTCAGCGCCGGTACAACCAAATCTTCCTTAGAGGGCGCTGGCAAGGGCGGCTGGGTACGCCGTGATGGTCAACTGACTCCCTATCCTCTCGGCAAGGGTGCCAAACAAGTCCGTTTTTCGCATGGCAAGCTACGTTGGGTCATGCCGATTCCTTGGGGTGATTTGGAGACGGCCTATCGTGCAACGGGTATTCCCAATATCACCACCTATATGAGTTATCACCCACGCATGATTCGCACCATCAAAACCTTTAGCCCCTTGTTCCCCTATCTGCTAGCTTTCAAACCCCTACGCCGACTCATTCAATGGTGGGTTGAAAAGCACATCACCGGGCCAGACGAGCAACTACGCCAGAGTGGAAAATCCTACATATGGGCGAAGGCCACCGACAAAAATGGCAATTCCAAAGAGGCATGGCTAGAAACGATGGAAGCCTATCAATTGACGGCAGTGGGTGGAGTGCGCTGTGTGGAGAAGATTTTCGAGCAGCATCCGGTCGGGGCACTGACTCCTTCCCAAGCGTTTGGCGCAGATTTTGTTTTAGAAATCGAAGGCACACGTCGCCTAGACAAATTGGATGGATAGTTTGAAGCCACCTCCGCGCGGTGGTATACTCTACAAGGTTTGGTGCGTTTTATCCCCTACATCAAATCACTGTGAATACCCTTATATTGGATGGAGGACGAAGATCAGTGAATCTTCACGAATATCAGGCAAAATTGCGCTTTGCCGAATTTGGGATTCCCGTCCCACGTGGCAAAGTAGCCTTTAACGCAAACGAAGCCTATGAAATCGCCAAAGAATTGGGCGGTGTCACCGTCGTTAAAGCCCAAGTACATACAGGTGGACGCGGCAAGGCTGGTGGTGTCAAAGTCGCCAAGACCGCCGATGATGCCCGCGAACATGCCAGCAAAATCCTCGGCATGGACATCAAAGGTCATACCGTCAATAAAGTTTTGATTGACCCCGGTGCCAACATCAAAGGTGAAATTTATCTAGCCGTAACCAACGACCGTGCCGCCCGCAAGCCCTTGATTATGGCAAGCTCTGAAGGCGGGATGGATATTGAAGAAGTCAACCGTGTCTCGCCAGAGCAAATCGTTCGCGTCCACGTAAACCCCCTCATCGGCTTGCGCGGCTATCAAATTACCGAAATAGCCTCCGGGATTAATTTGCCCCACGATTTGTGGAAGCAGTTCGAGAAAATTGCGCTGGGTTTGTATGAGTGTTATGCCGCCAGCGACGCGACCCTGTGCGAAATCAACCCCCTCGCTATCGTCGAAGAATATGGACAGACCATCCTGAAGGCGCTCGACGGCAAAATGACCATTGATGGCAACGGCCTCGGTCGTCACCCTGACTTGGAAGCCTTGCGTGATACCTCCGAAGAACCCCAAGAAGAAATCACGGCCCGCGAATCTGACCTGAGCTACGTAAAACTCGATGGTCAAATCGGCTGCATGGTCAATGGGGCAGGCTTGGCAATGGCAACGATGGATATGACCGCCCATTTTGGCGAACAATATGGCATCGGCCCGGCCAACTTCCTTGATGTCGGCGGCGGCGCTGATCCCGAACAGGTAGCGGCGGCCTTGCGTATTATCTTGTCCGACAAGAATGTCAAAACGATTCTCATCAATATTTTTGGCGGCATCACCCGCTGCGACGACGTGGCACGCGGCATCATCACAGCCATGAGCGAAGTCCCCACCCAACTGCCAATAATTGTCCGTTTGATTGGCACAAATCAGGAAGAAGGCTTGGCGATTATCAACAGCGCCAATTTGACCAACATGACCGGGGCCAAGACCCTCTATGAAGCCGCGCAAAAGGCTGTCGAAGCCGTCCGAGGAGTGAAGTAATCATGGCGATTCTGGTTGATAAAAACACAAAATTGGTTGTGCAGGGCATCACTGGCAAACAAGGCCGTTTCCATGCCCAACAAATGATTGAATATGGCACCAATGTTGTCGGTGGTGTCCGTGCTGGCAAGGGTGGTGAATGGGTTCTGGGTAAACCCGTATTCGACACCGTAAAAGCTGCCCGTGAAGCCACTGGCGCAAATTGCAGCATCATTTATGTCCCTGCGGAAGGTGCTGCCGATGCCATTTTGGAAGCCGTCGAAGCGGAAATCGAATTGATTGTCTGCATCACCGAGGGCATTCCAATTCAAGATATGATGAAAGTCCGGGCCATTCTGGATCACAGCAAATCTCGCTTACTCGGCGCGAACTGCCCCGGCCTGCTGACCCCCGGCCAAGCCAAAGTCGGCATTATGCCCGGTTATATCGCCACCCCCGGCCCAATTGGGGTGGTTTCCAAGAGTGGTACACTCACCTATGAAGCGGTCTATGCCCTGACTCAACGCGGCATTGGTCAAACCACCTGCGTCGGCATCGGCGGCGACCCGGTGAATGGAACCAGCTTCTTGGATGTCTTGCAGATGTTTGAAGAAGACCCCAACACCGAAAAAGTCGTGTTGATTGGTGAAATCGGTGGGACGGATGAACAAAAAGCCGCTGATTTCATTGACAAACACATGACCAAACCCGTTGTCGCCTTCATCGCGGGTCAGCGTGCCCCTGCGGGTAAGACAATGGGACATGCCGGAGCGTTGGTCGAAGGTAACGTTGGCACAGCCGCCGAAAAGATTGAAAAATTGAAGTCGGTTGGCGTCAAGGTTGCAGGCTATCCCGAACAAATTCCCGATCTCATTATGCAATAGTAGCAACGGGGTGGGGATGCAAAATCCCTACCCCTGCTTAACCCATTATGTTTGATCCCGCCGACTATGGTCTGACCCTTGATGAACTTCCTAAATGGATGCGTCCGCGTCCGCGTGGGATAGATTGGCCTCTGTTGGCGGTTTTGGCTTTCTGTTTAATTGTTGCATGGCCTTTGATTATCCGTTCGGGCCTGCCCAATTCTCCCGAAGCCGTCCTCGAAATGCACCGCATCTATTCGGTTGCCGAAAGCATCCAAGCGGGGGAGTTTTATCCGCGTTGGGCACCCGATTTCACCTACGGCTATGGATCACCCATTTTCAATTACCTTGCTCCGATGCCCTATTATGTCGGAGGCCTCCACGCCACCATCGCCCAAGCCGAACCAGCAAGTAGTTTTAAGATCCTGCTAATCTTGAGCATTTTTACTGGCGGGGTCGGGTTGTTCAGTTTTATCCGCCAGCGTTGGGGTGCAGTCGCGGCAGCCGTCGGCGCAGCCATTTTTCTGTTTTCACCCTATACCCTCCAAACCGAACCTTACCTACACAACGATCTCGGCACAGCATGGGCGGTGGCATGGTTTCCCGTCGTGTTATGGACTATTGACCGCGCATTCCAATTCGGACGGGGACGCGATCTGCTTATTTTGGCCCTGGCTGGCATGGCGCTATTGCTCTCCGATGGCACGCTGTCGCCCATTCTATTTGCGATTGCCGGGGCGTGGCTGTTGTGGATGATGTTGTTTAGCGCCGCACGGTTGCATTGGGAAATCGTCTTAGGTGGATTTTTACTCGGCCTTAGCCTAGCCGCATTTTATCTATTGCCTGCCTACTTAGAAAAAGATGACATTCAGTGGCAGTTGGTGGCATCCTATCCAGCCGATTATGTCGCGCCGACAACGCTCAGCGACCTTTTAGCACCCCTGCCGGCTCTCGACCAATCGGCCGTCAATACACCTCCGCGCTTCAATCTCGGCCTTGCTACATGGACATTGGCGGCTTTGGGTGGGACATGGATTATCATCGGCTTGGTGCGTCGCTTGCGTAAACGCCCCACCTACCTAAAATCCCCCGAAGCCGTTTCCATTTTCATCCCTGTTGTGTTTATCCTATTCCGCCTCATGTTAGACAGTTCCCTGTGGCGGGACGATTTTGAAGCCCTTCAGCCGATGGACTTACTGGGTGTGTTAAGTCTGTTTTGTGCGATATTGGCGGCGCAGGTCATGGTCATGATTGAGCAATTATTGCATCGGCCCATCATGCGCTATGCTGGGGCGGCTATTTTGTTATTGGTGCTGGTTATTTCGTCTGCTCCGGCCTTTTATGCACCCGATTTTCGCCCCATCGAAACACCCTTCACGGTAAGCAGCCTATTGGAGTTAGAACTACGCGGTCATGCCTTAGGTACATTCCGACATGGCTATATGTTGCCCCAACAAGCCACCAGCCTGCCCGAACCCTCCACCGCACTGCTGAATTCTTATAACAAAGAGCGCATTTTCAAAGTCCAGACCGAAAGCCTCCCGCCCTATAGTTTAGTCTCGGTCAATTCCCATGGCCCAACTGGCGACGATTTTGGTATTGAAACGCGCCAAGCAACCGATGTTGTGATTTTGACGCTCAATTATGCAGGTTGGCAGGCCGAACTAAATGACCGCCCGGTTTCCATTGAAAGCGTTCCGGTGACAGGTCTGATTCGTATCCCCCTTGAAGCCGGGTCGAATGATGTGGTCATCCATTTTGGCAACACACAGGTTCGCCAGTGGGCGGTTCTGATTAGCTTATTAAGCCTCATCTTGCTAAGTGGCCTGACCTATTGGTTAGATCGCCGCCGCCCCCCCCAAGAGCCAGATTACACCACCTCATGGTTGTGGGGTTTTGGTCCCGAACAAAAATGGCGGTTGGCACTGATTACCCTACCACTGATTGGGATGAGCATCTATTTTCGGGCCAATCCATCGCAGATTACCGACACCTCACCCAGCAGCAGTCCACCCGCCGAGGCTACCCCATTGCGGCTGATTGTGGATGGTGGCATTGGTTTTCTAGGCTATGATTTTGACGACACCGCGCAGGCTGGTGACACCCTTACACTCTATGCCTATTGGCGGGCAAATCGCCCCAATTTGCCTAACTATCAGGTTGCAGTACAGCTTTTGCAACCCCGCACCGATGCCATTATCACGGAAACACGCTACCGCCATCCCGCCAATTGGCCCACTAACCTTTGGCCCACCGAGGGGTATATCACCAGCATTTATCAACTAGATCTACCCGACGATCTAGCTTCAGGCACCTATGCAATTGCCTTGCAGGTCGAATCCTGTGACCGCATTGATTTGCAACCGTGTGAAGATGCGCTGGCGCGGAATATTTTTAATCTAAAAGGTGCGGTGGGTTCCCAAATTGTGCTGCCAACCCCCATTACTATTCAGAACTAAATCAGTCTCGCAGGGTGAAATTTTGCGGCATGGCTTTGTGGGACTATAATTTTCAGTAGTTTTCAGTCAGTCCTTTGGCTTAAAAATACCAATTCTAGTTTTCTTTTTTAACGTTGAAAAAGGAGCCACCATTTTATGACCGACCAAGTGAAAACCCCCGAAAGCATCAAAAAGCAAATAGGCGATGCTTGGCGAGCACACCGTCAGGGTCAACATGAAACCGCCCTCAATATTTTTCGCCAAGTCTTAAATCAAGAAACCGACAATGTGGATGCGCTCTATGGTTTAGGGTTGGTACAAAAAACTTCCGGCGATAACCCCCATGCCCGCGAAACTTTCCTAAAATTACAGGACTTGCTCAAAGAGCTGCAAAGCCACGAAGATGCCGGGTCGCCGGGTCGTTACTACATGCTGAACAACATGGTGCGCCAACAACTGCGCCAACTCGGGTGAAGATGATACTTACCAAACGCGAACGCCTAGAAAAAACCATTGCGGGTGAAGTGACCGATCGAGTGCCAGTGGCTTTATGGCGTCACTGGCCCGGTGACGATCAACGCCCTGCCGATTTAGTGCAAGCCTGTGTAGATTTCCAAAAACAATGGGACTTTGATTTCATAAAAGTCACCCCCGCCTCCAATTACAGCGTGACCGATTACGGCGTCCAAGATCGTTGGGTCGGTCATATCGAAGGCACTCGTGAAACCACTAAGCGTGTGGTGGAACGCTCCGTAGATTGGACAACCATCCGTGCCCTTGACCCCAAAAAGGGGAGTCTGGGGCAACAGCTTGAAACCGTGCGGCTTATGCAAGAGGGACTAAAAGGCAATGTCCCCTATATCCAGACCATTTTTAGCCCCTTAGCCCAAGCCAAACACGTCGCGGGGAATGATCTGCTCATTCAACATCTCCGCACCGCCCCTGAACGGCTCAAAACGGGCCTCAACATGATTACCGAAAACACCCTGCGCTTTATCGAGGCCATGCAGCATTCCGGGGTGGCAGGGATTTTTTACGCCGTCCAACATGCCAGCCTCGCTCAAATGACCCTCAAAGAATACGAAGAATTTGGTCGCCCCTATGACCTGCAGATTCTGAATGCTCTGCCCAAAAATTGGTGGTTAAATGTCATGCACCTACATGGCCCACTGCCCATGTTTGACCTCGTCGCCAATTATCCCGTGCAAGTAATTAATTGGCATGACCGCGAAACCGAGCCAAATCTGGCATTGGGTAAGCTAAAATTTCAAGGGGCGGTCTGTGGTGGATTGGGGCGCATGGACATGCACAATGGTAACCCCGGGGGTGTTCGGGAACAGGCCCGCGAAGCCTTTGACCTAACCAACCGCCGCCGCCTCATCCTTTCGACGGGTTGTGTCATTATGACCACCACCCCCCAGTCCAATATTCGCGCTGCTCGTGAAGCCGTTGAAGCCACGCGGGGAGTAATGTCATGAGCCACCGTGTCATAGCAGGTATCGCCAAAGGCCGCAAACTCAAAATGGTGCCCGGTGAAGGCACGCGCCCGATTATGGATCGTGTCAAAGAGGCCCTGTTTAGTATCTTGGGTGCGAATGTGCCAGAAGCCAGTATTTTGGATTTATTCGCCGGTACAGGTGCAGTCGGCATTGAAGCCCTCAGCCGGGGAGCCTCGTTTGCCCGTTTTATTGACCGTGACAAGGTTGCTATCCGCACGGTTCAGGAAAATCTAGCAACCTGTCGTTTCACCGACAAAGCCGATGTCCTGCACGCCGATGCGCTGGTCTATTTGGAACGCGAAAATCCGACGCCTTTTGAAATTGTCTACATCGCGCCGCCCCAATATAAGGGACTTTGGAAAACAGCCCTCCTAAAATTGGACGCCCATCCCCAACATCTCGCCCCCGACGCCCTTGTGATTGTCCAGATTGACCCCAAAGAGCGTGAAGACCTGACGTTGCAAAACCTGACCCGCTACGATGAACGGCATTATGCCAGTACCCTTCTCATGTTTTATGAGTACGTCACACCTGAAGATCGTGAGGCGGACGCGGCAGAAGCCGATACCGAGCATTAGTAGCAATTTAGCGCTTGCTTAGAGTCTGCTATTTTAATTGACCCGTCAAAATAGCGAATTGTATAATGAATGGGATTATGGACGACGAGTTTTGGATGCGCCTCGCACTGGATGAGGCCCGCCGCGCCCAAGCGCATGGAGATGTCCCTGTAGGTGCGGTAGCGGTACGTCATGGTGAGGTGATTGGCAAAGGGCATAACTGCCGTGAGGTGGATCACGATCCCACTTCCCACGCGGAAATGTTCGCTCTCCGTGAAGCGTCACAGGTGATTGGTCACTGGCGCTTGGAAGATGTGACACTCTATTGTACTTTGGAACCGTGCGTAATGTGCGCCGGAGCGATGGTTTTGGCTAGGCTACCCAAGCTGGTCTTTGCAACTACTGACCCCAAAGCCGGGGCAGGTGGAAGCGTCTTTGATCTTTTGAATCATCCACGTCTAAACCATCGTGTCGAAGTCCAAAGTGGCCTCTTACGCGACGAAGCCTCTGCACTTTTGGTGAATTTTTTTGCAGAACTCCGTTCACAAGGGCAAAAATGAGTGTATAATAGCTAGAGTCTGGAACAAGTCTTCCACACTCGGCCTATATCACGGAGAGGTGCCAGAGTGGACGAATGGGACGGTCTCGAAAACCGTTGTGGCCTTTATGGTCACCGTGGGTTCGAATCCCACCCTCTCCGCCACCAAGATCGCCATAGTCGGCGATTTTTTGTTTATATGGGCTGTCGTGTATTGGAAGCAGTTTCAGGTTATAGTCTCAATGCGCCTTTCAACATCGTTCAAATTTTCCAAACCGACCCTCCCCTATACCTTATTAGGGGTATTTTTGCTGCTTATAGTGCTGACCAGCACCACATGTGCCTTGTCAGATTTTGGCTTTTTGGCAGACGCCACCTCCGAGTCGCCAGAGCAGCCAACCATGAATGCCACGCCAATCACCGCGAATGCCGATACGCGCAACATTTTTGACGAATACCCCCCCCTGCCAGAAGATCAAATGGGTCTACTACCAGCGGTCACCCGGCAAATGGCCCAAGTGACGGTACGCGGCTCCCAAGCAGCCCGCGTGACAATTGTCGAAGTCGGCTCATATGGGTGTTCAGTCTGTCGTCGGCTACATCGGCGCGGCCTATTGGATGATCTGCAAGCCCAGTATCCCAATGATGTGCGGGTAGCATTTGTCAGTTGGCCCACCACCCAATGGAATGACAAGGTTGCCACCGAAGCCGCCTTTTGTGCGTTGGAGCAAGGGCATGATGCTTTCGTGGCCTATCACGACGCCGTGTTTGACCTCAGCGACGAAGAATATTATGCCTATTCCAGTATGGAGCCGTTTCTGGGACTAGCCCAAACCCTTGCCCTAAATATTGAGGATTTTTCGACCTGTGTCTTCAGCGGCAAGTATCGCAATATCGTGTTTTCGCTGATCGAGGCGGGCACAGAATTGGGCTTGCGTGGCACCCCAACCTTTTTTGTCAATGGCATCCCGGTCTCCTATCAAGACCTTGAGACCGCTGTGCAAGCCGCCCTCCAACCATAAGCGTAACGTTCGGGTATTCAACCGCGTCTAATCAGCGAAAGCCATTGATTAAACGAAGGACGCGAACTCGTCATGGACGTACAGGCACTATTACAAGAACGCCAAGAAAAGGATGCCTATTTCAAAAGCCATCCCTATTCGCCGCTGACTCCCGAACAGCAGGCCCTTTTTACCCATCTGGACTACTTTGACCCCAATCCGGCCCTCGACCTCACCCTTGAGGCCGAAGAATTTGCCGAGAAAACCAACGTCAAAATGCAGACCTCGACAGGCGAAATCCGCTGGTATCAAAAATGGGGCAAACTGAGTTTTGAGGTTGAGGGCCAGTCCGTTGAATTGACCCTATTTTACGGCCCGGAGCAGGGTTATTACTTTTTACCGTTTATGGATGCCACCAGCGGCGTCGAGACCTATTCCGCCGGACGCTACATTGACCCCGAATGGTTGGGTGGACGCAAATTCCATGTCAATTTTAACATCGCCTATTCGCCTTATTGCGCCTTTAATGAACCCGCATCTTTGGCAATGCAGGCAGGACGAGAGCCGCGCACTTGGACATGCCCCATCCCACCGCCAGAAAACCGTCTAAAGGTGGCGATTCGGGCCGGCGAAAAACAACCCAATGGCGAATGGGCCGAACATTGATTACAGCAGTTCTCATATTGATGGTCGCGCATTCAGCATGGCAGCTTTAGCCCTGTGTTCTAGCGGGCGTGGAAATCGCCATCAGGTCAACTGCTTGTAATAAATCACCGTGTCACAAAAATCACCGTTTTCGATTTCGGCATAACGCGGAATGACACCCGCCTCAATATAGCCCATCTTGCGATACAGCGGCTCACCGGAATCGCCCCGGCAGGTATCCAACACCAATAGGGTACGCTTGGCAAGGTGGGCTTGATTTTCCAGTTCAGCCATCAACTGCCGTCCAATCCCCCGCCGCCGATAGGCCGAATGCACCAGCACCTTTTGCACCTCAGCCCGATGGCGTGAATTCTGCCGCGTCGCTAATCCCAGTTGCGCCGACCCGACCATTTTGCCGTCGAGCAGGGCCACTATCAAAATCCGCGTACCCGCCGCGACATCGGCCTGTATCTCCGACCAAAATTCGTGGGCGATGGCGTCTAGCAAGGGCGGCAGAAACCCAATCGAAGCACCCCCGTCCACGCTATCGCGCAGCAATTCGATAAATTCCGGCATCGCCTCGCCAATTTGTTCCGCCGTCCATCGTTCAATCGTGACCGTGTTCATGACCATACTCGTTTCCCCCAAGTAAATGAAAAGGACAGGTCCTGTTGACCTGCCCTTTTTTGCCCCTGTTGTGTTCTACAGGGATATTTTAGCGATTGGTAGTGCCTAGACCGAGCAACCCCGTGCTAAGGCTAGGGGTCTTGCTCTTGTCATCATCGCGCCCAAAGGTGATGATTTCGCCGCTTTCGGTGATGGCTTCGACTGCGAGGCCGAGGCTTTGCAGTTCCTTGACCAACACGCGGAAGCTGGCAGGAATGCCGGGTTCATCAATCGGCTCATCTTTAACGATGGCTTCATAGGTCTTGACGCGCCCCTGCACATCGTCGGACTTGACGGTGAGCATTTCTTGGAGGGTATAGGCCGCACCATAGGCTTCCAGCGCCCACACTTCCATTTCGCCGAAGCGCTGACCACCGAACTGCGCCTTACCACCCAACGGCTGTTGAGTAACGAGGCTGTAGGGGCCAGTCGAACGGGCGTGAACTTTGTCTTCAACCAAGTGGGCCAGTTTCAGCATATGAATAATGCCGACGGTTACCGGTTGGTCGAAAGATTCACCCGTCTTGCCATCGAACAGCTTGTGTTTGCCATACACGGGCACGGGGCGACCCACGCGCAGGGCCGTGCGATCCGCGATGTCGCGCAAGGTGTCAATGTCCATCATATCCATCGGGAGTGTCTCACCCGTCTGGGCTTCAATCCATTGGCGCAAGCTGACCGCTAAGGCATAACGATCCCGTACCAGACGTTGGTCGGGTGTGGAATCCTGCAAATTATACGACACCATGGCTTCTGGGTCATAGCCCATTTCACGCAGCCATTCAGTCAGCACGGCCCGACGCGCATAGATCGTATCCAGCGCCAGCCGTTCCCGATTATATTCGGGCATGACACCCAACCATTCATCCACATAAGAACGACGCACATCGTCGTCATCCTCATAGAATTCGGGGTCCATGTTCTGCTCGCTCATCCATTCAAAAGCGCGTTCCGTAATCATCTTCCAAGCGCGTTCAATCAGCCAAGCCCGACCCAACTCCGCTTCGATTTCCCATTCCTTTGCCCCGTCAAACACAGGGGTAATGGCGCGGAAACCAAGCCGATCAGCGGCCCAACCGAGATGCGTCTCCAAAACCTGCCCAACATTCATACGACCGGGCACACCCAGCGGATTCAAGATGATTTCGACCGGGCGTCCATCTTCAAGGAAGGGCATGTCTTCAATTGGCACAATCGTCGAGATAACACCCTTATTCCCATGACGGCCTGCCATCTTGTCACCCTGCGTCAGCTTACGCTTTTGGGCAACCGTGACACGCACCATTTGTTCAACACCTGCCGGCAAATCGCGGTGTTCGTCGCGGGTAAACACCTTCACATCAATAACCTTACCACGTTCCCCATGTGGCAGACGCAACGAGGTGTCTTTCACTTCACGCGCCTTTTCACCAAAGATGGCCCGCAGTAGTTTTTCTTCGGGGCTAAGTTCACGCTCGCCTTTGGGGGTAATCTTGCCGACCAAAATGTCGTTCGGTTTGACTTCCGCCCCAATGCGGATGATGCCATATTCATCGAGGTCTTTCACCGCATCCCCCACGTTGGGAATGTCATAGGTGATTTCTTCCGGCCCCAACTTGGTATCGCGGGCTTCGACTTCATGCTTCTCGATATGAATCGAGGTGAATTTGTCGTTCCGCACCAATTCTTCGCTGATGAGCAAGGCGTCTTCATAGTTGCCGCCTTCCCACGAGATAAAGGCGCACAACACGTTATGGCCCAGCGCCAAATGCCCACCAACGGTGCTGCTGCTATCAGCAATCACATCCCCGGCATAGACATATTGGCCCTTATTGACCACCGGACGTTGGTCAATACAGGTGCTTTGATTCGAGCGATTGTATTTACGCAGTTTGTAGACACGCTCGAAACCATTAGCGGCGCGTGTCACCACTGCATCGCCTGTGACGGCCATCACCTCGCCGTCTTGGTCAGCGACAATAATCTGACCAGAGTCGTAGGCGGCATATCGCTCCATCCCCGTGCTGACAATTGGAATGTCAGGCAACAGTAGCGGAACAGCTTGGCGCTGCATGTTCGATCCCATCAAAGCGCGGTTGGCGTCGTCATGCTCCAAGAAGGGGATGAGCGAGGCCGAAATCCCCACGATCTGGCGGGGGGCAACGTCCATGTAATCAATGCGGTTGGCGCTTTCCATCAGGAATTTCTGTTGGAAGCGGGCCGACACACGCTCTTGCAGGAATTGACCGCGTTTGTCCACAACGGTATTCGCCTGACTAATGCGGTAACGGTCTTCCGAATCCGCCGAAAGATACACAATTTCGGGTGTCACATACGGACACACGGGTACATTCTTATGCCCCAGTTTCTTGACGGTCTTGAGGACTTCGTCGGTAATTGGGATGCCTGCTTCCAAGACCACATCACCGTTTTTGTCTTCGACATCCTCGCCCAACATGCGCCCCATTGCTTCCGGGTCATCCAAGGCGAGTTCGCGCAGCACCCGGCGATAGGGGGTTTCGATAAACCCATATTCATTAACGCGCCCGTAGCTTGCCAAACGACCAATCAACCCGATGTTCGGGCCTTCGGGCGTTTCAATCGGGCAGATACGACCATAGTGGCTGTGATGCACGTCACGCACGTCGAAGCCAGCACGTTCACGCCGCAGACCGCCGGGGCCGAGCGCCGACAGGGTACGTTTGTGGGTGAGTTCCGCCAGCGGGTTGGTTTGTTCCATGAACTGGGACAACTGGCTGCTGCCGAAAAATTCACGCACAGCGGCGACAATCGGGCGGATGTTGACCAGCGTCGTTGGCGAAAGGCTGTCCCCTTCACGAATGGACATACGTTCCTTAACGACACGTTCGGTACGGCGCAGGCCGATACGCAGTTTATTTTGCAACAGTTCGCCAACGGTCTTAACACGACGATTGCCGAGGTGGTCAATATCGTCAGGCTGTTCCATGCCGTTGTTAATCTGGATCATGCGCTCCACCAGCTTGACAATATCCAGCTTGGTGATGGTGCGTGTTTTGCGATCAATTTGGTCGTCAATACGCAAGCGCTGATTCAGCTTATAACGCCCCACGCGCTCTAGGTCATAGCGCCGCTGATCGAATAACTGGCTTTCCAGATACTCGCGGGCATTTTCCAATGTGGGCGGGTCGCCGGGGCGCATACGTTTGTAGAATTCCAGCAGCGCCATTTCCGCAACGGTGCGATGATCGTCTTTGGATTCCCAAGTCGGTTCGGCCTCAATTGAACGCGCGATATAGGGGTGATCGGCTTCTGTATCCACATGGGCATACAGTTCCATCAATTCCTCGGTTGACCCCTCTTGAATCGGCGACAGATGGTCATAACCATCACTGACCGCCGCCATCGCCCGCAGCAAAATCGTGACCGGCACGGTACGCTTGCGGTTGAATTTCAGGGTGATGTAATCGCTCTTGCGCGTTTCAAATTCCATCCATGCGCCGCGATCTGGAATCATTTTGGCGGTGGATAGTTTACGACCCGTCGTGCGGTCTTCACTGGCGGCAAAATAGACGCCGGGGGAGCGAATCAACTGGCTGACGACGACGCGCTCCGTTCCATTGATGATGAACGTGCCGTTTTCGGTCATCAGCGGGAAGTTGCCGAGGAAAATCTCGGAGATGACGACTTGATCGCCAGCTTCATGATTGACCAGCGCGACTTTAACCTTCAATGGGGCAGCATAGTCAATATCACGCTCTAGGCATTCTTCTTTAGAATACTTCGGTTCTTCCAGCCAATATTCGAGGCCAAATTCACGCGCCTCTGGACTGTTGCCCGGAAAATAGAGCTTCAAATTACCATTAAAGCTCTCAATAGGGCTGATCTCGTCAAAGAGTTCAGCGAGACCTTCTCTCAGGAACCACTGGAATGCTTCGGTCTGGACTTCAATGAGTTTTGGTAAATCCAGAACGTCACGAGTGCGGGCATAGCTTTTATCTTCGATCAGGTGCTGCATCTCTATTCCTTCTGACACAAACAGAACAACACTACAGACACTGCGATCTTTCTTAAAAAACGGTTAACTCAGTGTTTGGTGGCTTAGTCACGATTGGATTTTTTGGATTTCAGTTAGGTTGAAGATTTGAATCCGCCGTCTAATGTAAACTTAGCATTATACATGGCTTTAAAAATCAAGTCAATAAATATTTTACTTTTGGGGAATCATCCTACTAGAAAATTTAACTTGGCAGAATTTTTTATAGAACATACAATCTATACTTATCAGTTATATAATGGATATGCGTTAACGTAACTACAGTTACGCTTAAATGGGTGTGGATTATATTGAACCCTCAAGAATTGGCCGTTAGAAGGACAAACCTATGGTAATGCGTCCAGAACTTTTCATTCTTTGAGGTTGCGAATCCAACCCCTGCACCGGGACTTGGTGGGTCTTCAATATCAATGAAGGTTCGTATATTGGCTCAGGTTGCATCAGAGTTTGGCTCAAAATCTATACCCGACCATTGATGATACGGCCATTTATCCATTACCGGGCGAAGCGCCGTTTGGACATGATCTGTAACACCACGTCTAGGTACAAGATAATGAATAAACGCCATCTCAGGTGATGAATTGCGCGGATGCCATCCCCTCCACGATAACCGTTCTTTATTCTCATCCAATGAAATAAGCTCCGGTAAATTACCCATCAGGTCCCATACCCCATATGGGCTTACTGCATTGGGGTAAGCATCTACAGGGGGCCTAAAATCACCCCATTGGTGGGCCTGACCCGACCAAAAATGGCCTCGATTGGGATCCCATTCATTGCCCCAAGGGTACAATCGCCCATCTACCCCACGTGCGGCTTTTTCCCATTCGTCAGTAGTGGGCAGTCGTACGCCGAGTTGACCACAAAATTCCTTAACCCGATTAGCCTCAGCTTTATATTGAGGATAACGAAGGACTTCTTTATCTTTCCATTTCACAATGCTAACTCGAGGACCTTCTAAAGCACCGGGAAGCTCAACGGCTGGAGTACCTTTGACGAACAAATCAAATTGAACAGCAGTAATCGGATATCGGGCGATATAGAAACGATCAAGCCAAACCGTCTGTTGGGAAGGCACAGTATGAAGTCTAGCAAGGCTAAGAACAGAAGGGCTATTAAACCCGAATACGCTTTTTTCTTCAGCCGTTAAATCCAATCGCTGGCGCATCTTATCTATCGCCGTATCTATAAGACGACAATCTTCCAGTGGGCGTTGGTCATAATGTGCCATCTGTTTTACGACAGACAAAATCTGCTCGCGCTGGTTTTCATCCATGCCGATTAAAAACTCCCCGGCTGGAATCTCCACCCAATAGTCCGGATGCATAATCGTTTTCATAAGCCATACCTTGTTATAAAAATCCCTACCGCACGTATCGGGTCAAAACTCGGTCAATATTGTGCCTCACAAGGAGGTTGAGATCAGCTTGCCTAACTTACTCTATTCAAAAAATTATACTAATAGCCGCGCTAAATCCTAAAAAATCGAGTACACTTGGGCCTATCCGTTTACTTGGGTGAGGAAGTTGAACAGTGGCAACACAGGCGCTTTATCTAAAATGGCGTCCGCTGATTTTTGATGACATGATCGGGCAAGAACACGTCATCCGGACGCTGTTGGGAGCCATTCGACAGGGGCGCATCCGCCATGCCTATTTGTTTAGTGGGCCGCGTGGCACGGGCAAAACCACTACCGCCCGTCTATTGGCAAAGGCCGTCAATTGTGTTCACCCCGACATCACCCGCCACCCCTGCAATGAATGTGCCTATTGCATCGCCGTCAACGAGGGTCGCTTTTTGGACGTAATTGAAATTGACGCCGCCTCACACACCGGGGTGGATGATGTGCGCGAACTACGGGATAAAATCGCGTTTGCCCCCAGCGAAGGCCGCTATAAGGTCTATATCATTGACGAAGTGCATCGTTTTTCCGGCGCAGCGTTTGATGCCCTGCTCAAAACATTGGAAGAGCCACCCGACCACGCCATTTTTATCCTCGCCACCACCGAAATTGATAAAGTCCCCGCCACCATCAAAAGCCGCTGTTTGCCGTTTGAATTTCGGCGTGTGCCCCTACGTGAAATCGTAGGTCGCCTGCGTCAAATTTGCGACGACGAAGGCATCAGCATTGATGACCGTGCCTTAGAGTTGATTGCGCGGCAGGGAACAGGCAGTGTGCGTGATAGCATCAGTCTGCTAGATCAAATTGTTGCCGACCCCACCGAGCATGTTTCGTTTGAACTGGCCCAAGCGATTTTAGGTGCCGCCAGCAGCCAATATGTGATTGAATTGGTCAAGGCCATCATCAGCAATGACGCGGCTTACGGCTTGGATATGATTAACGGTGCGGTAGATAACGGCGCTGACCCGCGTTATTTTGGGCGACAGGTCATTGAATATATGCGCTCACTGCTGCTGATTCAGATGGGCAGCCCCAATCTGGTCGCGGCCTCCGATGAAATGCTGCAAGCCATGAGCGAACAGGCACAGATGATTGGGCGGGGGACACTATTGAAATCCATCCGCGCCTTTAATGCCGCCATTGCCGATTTGCGTGGGGGCTGGCAGCCACAATTGCCATTAGAATTGGCACTGGTCGAATCTACCCGACCTGTCATGGAAGAAGAAATCATTGCCGAACCTGCCCCGCGTCGCCCCGAATCACGCCCGCCAAGTCGCCCGCCTAGCAAGCCGCCGACCGTCGAAACGACATGGACGGAGCGCCCACCCGAAAAACGCAAAACAGGCCCTTTGATTAGCCTTGCCCAAATTGAAGCCAAATGGCCCAGCTTTTTAGAGGTGGCCCATCGCAATACCCGTCTCAAAGCCTTTATCGAATGGTGGCGGGGTTATCGGGTTGAGGAAAGTTTCCTGATTCTGCAAACCGACAACAAGATGCTGCGGCAAAAAATGGAACAGCCCGACAATCTACAATTGATTGAAAAAGCGGCTCATCAAGTGTTTGGCGAAGGCATCCAAGTGCGAATAGAATTATTAGACGACAGCGCCGGGGCAACCAATAAGCGTCTGCCCCAAGATTATGCCAATGACGAACTGCTCATGTACGGTGTCAACGAACTGGGTGGTGAGCTTAGTTTGCCCGATGAAGATCAACAGTAAGGAGTTACACAATGTCGAAACGTAAAACGAGTGGACGCGGCGGTGGTTTTACCCCTCCAATGGGCGGTGGCGGGATGGGACAACAAGCCGCCATGCTCAAACAAATTCAAAAGATGCAAGACGATATGGCAGCGGCCCAAACCGCGCTTGAGACCGAAACGATGGATGTCAGTGTGGGCGGCGGCGCGATTGTTGTGACCATTACCGGACACCAGCGCATCCAAAAAATCGCCATTGATAAGGCACAGGTTGACCTGACCGATGAAGAATGGCTGACCGACCTGCAAGATTTATTGGTCGTCGCGGTGAATCAGGCCATTGAACAATCCCAAACGATGGCTGCCGAACGCATGGAATCCATTACGGGTAACATTGGTGGGATGCTACCGGGTGGTTTGGGCGGTCTATTCGGCTAATCTAACCCCTTTGGAAATTTGGCTAGGGGCAGGTCTTGGGCTTGCCCCTATTGTATTGAGGAGCGTTCATCTAGCTTATGCGTGAAACACAGGGCATCATCGAGCGTGTCCGACAAATTGGCGGTGGGTGGCAGCAGATTGAATTGACCGTTGAAGATGCGGGGATTACCCAATTAAAACCCGGTCAAACCCTGCTCATCCGTACCGACGACAGCCTTGACCCCTATCTGCGCGATCATTGGATTCCGGTCAACCGCGATGCTGAAGACGGCACGCTGATTATTGAGCGCCCTCTGACACGCCGCCACTCCCCCGGTGACGTGGTCAATATCATCGGCCCAGTGGGGTCTGCTTTTCCCCTGCGTCCCAATACCCGCCACCTGCTGTTATTGGCGCTGGATTATGCCCCCGCCCGCCTGCTGCACTTGATGAACCACGCCCTTGCGACTCAACAAGCCTCCGTCACCCTCATTTTGACAGGCGCGGCGCGGGAATATCCGGTCAGCAATTTGCCGCCTGTGGTAGAGGTCATCACCAGTTCTGAAGCATTGCTGTGGGCCGATCAAAAACAGTCATTTGGCTGGGCCGATCAAATTTTCGCCGTGACCTCGCCCGTTTTTGTGGACGATTACTACTCGGCGCTGTTTGAGGCCTGTCGTTTGGCCCGTCATGCCCTACCCGCCGAATTTTTGTATGGCGTCTATGACTCACCCCTACCGTGTGGCACAGGTGCGTGTATGGCCTGCCTCGTGCGTTATAAACATGACCATCGGGCGGCGTGCGTAGATGGCGCAGCGTTCGATTTAGCCCAAGTGAGATTACGATGATAGAAATTGCTCGCCCCGGCAAACAATCCCTGATTATCGAAAATCCGGTGATGATCGCGTCCGGCATGATGGGCTTTGAGCCATCGGCCTATCGGGATTTAATCAAACTGGAAAAACTCGGCGCGATGGTCACCGCCCCCCTAACATGGAAGGCACGCGGCCCCGCCAACGGTACGCGAGTGGTGCCATTTCCCGGCGGCCTGCTGCTGCATACGGGCCTACCCAACCCCGGCCTCACCCGTGTCATCCGGCACTACGGCAAAATTTGGCGTAACAGCGAACTGCCCATTATCGTGCATCTGATTGCCACCAACCGCGACGACTTACGCCACTGTGCCGAGGTGTTGGATGAAGCCGAAGGGATTGCCGGGATTGAATTGGGCCTTGCCGATCAAGTCGAACCCCGCGACGCCCTGACCTCAATCGGCATTCTGCGGGATCGTTCGCAGCTACCCCTGCTAATCAAACTCCCCCTCTATAACGCGGCAGAATTGGCTCGAACCGCGATTGATGCCGGTGCGGATGCGCTGGTCGTCGCCTCACCCCCACGCGGCGCAGAACGTGACCCCCTCTCCGGTCAATTGATTGGTGGGCGGCTGTATGGCGCATGGTTAAAGCCGCTGGTGCTGCGGGCCGTCGGTCAAATTGCCGAATTCGCCAATATGCCGATTATCGCCTGCGGGGGAGTTCACACCGCCGACGATGCCCGTGATTACATCAGCGCTGGGGCCAAAGCCGTGCAGATTGATACCCTGTTGTGGGTGCAGCCCTCACTGGTGGAAATTATCGCCCGAAATTTGGGTGGCTTGGAATTGACCCGTGCAATTGGCGCATTAGCTGACGAATGGGAACCCGGCCTCGGCAAAACCCAGATGATGAAACGTCAGCGTCCCACACCGCCTACCCAACCGCCATCGGGACTGCCAGAGCGCCTGACATGGGGCGATGAAGATACCGAATCCGCCGAGCCAACCGACGAGTTTTAAAAACTATTTGCCAACAGAATAGTGGAGGCGAAAAATGCAGGGTCGAAAATCGCTGTTTCGTTTGGTGTCCATTATTTTTGTTATGACATCGCTCGCCGCTAAACTCCCTATCGCCACTGGAAACCCGCCCCATCAGGGCAATTTACAGGTCATCACTGCCGAAAACGTAGACCGGCTCACTCAAATCGGACGGTTGGGCAATGGGCGGGCAGTTTCGGCTGAATTCACCGCCGATGGTCAAACCCTAGTCGTATTGGGTACATTGGGGATTTGGCTCTATGACCAAGCTGACCACACCGCTCCCCCACGCCTGTTGGAAAGTTCACACGGCGGCCCACACAGCATGGCAGTTCACCCAATCGAAGATACGCTTGCAATGGGCAATCGGGATGGCACGATTTCATTTTGGGATATTGAGTCTGGGACGGAAACGTCGAATATTCAAGCCCATCAAACACCTGTACGCCTGTTGGCCTATAACGCCGATGGGACACGGCTTGCCTCGGCGGGGGGTGGAGTGTTTGACCAAGAAAAAGGCATAACATTTGATGATGTAGCCAAACTGTGGGACGGGATAAGCGGCGGGGAGGTTGCTACCATAATTGACGAAGATGGTTTGACACCATTCCAGTTTATTTTCACACCAGACAATTCCATCCTTGTCATTAACTTTGAGCGAAGCTGTACCGATGCACCCCGCAACTACCTAAGTTTTTTTGATGCACTAACGGGTCTCCCGGTTGAAAACAGAAATTGGAATGCTGATATAAACGAATTTTTTGCCCTCAGTCATGACGGCACGCGGGTGGCAATTGGTCGTTTATATGAGCCTGAGATATCGGTATGGGATATTGTTACTCAAACGAGACTCTTTCATTATGAAGATGATCAGTTATGGTTCAACTACACCAAGCTCTTTTTCAGCCAAGATGATTCGTTATTATTCGGAGTGCGTGAGGATTTTAATAACCACTCAATTACAAGAGGGCATGTTGAAATCTGGGATTATCTAAATACCAAGTTGCTTGATAAGCTTGAGTACAACGAGATCGTCAACGATGTCATTCTTAGCCCAAATGGTCAAATATTAGGCTTAATTGTGAGTGACGGTATGATTGATTTTAACGACTTTACCCCCGATCATCGGCAAATATTGGATTTTACCTATACTCAATATGATTTTGGAGGATTTACTGAAAAAATTGTCCTTGTTCCAAATGAATCGCTGCTGGTAGTTTTGGAACAGCAAAGAGATTGGCATGAAAAGGGTTTCGCCATCCGACTTTGGAATTACTCGACTGGTGATTTACTCAGAATCCTTTCAGTTGATGATGGAACTGACCTCGCTATCAGTCCAGATGGCACTCAAATGGTATTCGGTGGAGACGCACTTGGAAACATTACTTTTATAGATTTGCCCAATATGGAGTTAGAGAGGCGACAGGTGGTCGGGCTACAGAGTATTCGTTCAGTCGCATTTAACCCAAGCAATAATCATCAGCTTTTTATTGGGGATTCCAATTCATGGCAATTGGGGACAGTAGAAAATGACCCCGATGGTAGCTGGACTTCCCAATTATCGGGGAATGGCCCTGCCTATGCCATTACATTTAGTCCTGATGGTCAATGGATGGCCCATGCCAGCGGCTACAACGGCCCTGTTTTATATGACCTCACCAATTCACGCACCATTGAGTCACCCCTTAAGGAATCTGTCTACAATCTTTCGGCTGAATCTATCGCCTTTAGCCCCAACAGCAAGACACTTATAACTGGTGGAAAATATGTCTATGGGTGTGGTCGTGCAGGCAACATCCAAGTCTGGTCTGTACCCGATCTCGAATTATTGGCGACACTCGAAGACCATACAGCAGAAGTCACCGCCGTCGTTTTCAGCCCCGATGGCTCGTTACTGGTCTCCAGCAGCGAAGACGGCACGATTCACCTTCGACGCAGCGACACTTATGAAATTCTGGCAATTTTAGAGGGGCATCTAGGTTATGGGGTGAATTCCATCGCCTTTACCCCAGATGGTCGGTTACTCATTTCTGCCGGAGATGATGGCACCATCCGGCTGTGGGGCATTTCCGAGTAGCCCGACCACCTGAGATATATAATCTAGCTAACTAGCCGGGGGGCGGCGCGACTACCGTCACCTCACGGCCTGTCCGACTGGGATCCATTGGAAATTGATCTTGCGAATCGCCCACCCCGTCCCCATCGGTGTCAAACTTGGTCGGGTCGGTCTGGCGTTCTTGCACTTCCACGCGATCATTCAAACCATCACCATCGGTGTCGGGATTGGTCGGCAAGGTATTGAAGCTATTGACCTCATCCCCATCGGTTAGGCCATCGTTATCGCTGTCGGGGTTATTGGGATCGGCCCGCAAATCAAGCTCTCGACCATCCACCAAGCCGTCATCATCCGAATCGGGGTCTTGTGGGTCGGTGTCGTTCTCGACCTCATCCCCATCTTCCAAGCCATCAAAATCAGAATCGGCCTCGTTCGGGTTCGTGCCAAGGGCCTGTTCTTCGGCGTTGGTTAGACCATCGTCATCATTATCCTGCTGGGCCGCCGCTGTCGCCGTGATGATTTGCTGCGTATCCAGCGTCGAATACACCTGTGCCGTCGCTGTCAGCAAATCGCGGATACTCTGATTGGTCAGGGTAATCGGCTGCACATCCGGCGTGGATTTGCGTTCTTCTTCCTTATCGGGCCAGAACAATAGCAATAGGAGCAGCAGCAGCAGACATAACACAAACAAAATCGCTAGCAACCAGATTGGGAAAGTCGGCCTAACGACCAATTCGCCTGCCACGACCTGCTGTTCACCCGATGCCGCAACCGATTGTACCTCTAAGGGATAGATGCGCGTGTTGCCGATGCCTAAACACCCAGCGGAACGGGGACGCGCCTCAAATTTAAACGAATCCATCTGACCGGGATTGACGCTGGTTGAGTTGGTCGGCGGGAAGAAGCGTAGGCCCTCCTCACGGTCACGCGGGGTGACGGTATAGGCGTCGGGGGCATTACCCTGATTACGGATGGTGAAGGTCGCCAACTGGCCTTTTCGCAGACGCTTGGGCTGCAAATCCACCACCATCTGATAAAACGGCGAAATCACCAAGATGCCATCCGCACGGGCCACCTCTGCGCCGCGTTTATCGCTGCTAATTCGCAACGTAAAGGGATGGCGTCCGGCGGTGCTAGTCGAGATGCGCGGTGGTGCAAACATCACCGGCAGCACGCCACTTGTCCCCGGCATCAATTGCAAACCCGCTGGTGGAATTGTGACCCACTGCGCCGGGATGCCTTGCACATTGATGTAAAAATGTTCCACCAAATCGCCCTGATTAAAAATTGTGACCTGTGCGTCGGCCCGTAGACCGGGGTCTACCCGGATTTCTGGCGGATTGATGGTAATGGACACATTCGATTTTTGTGGGCCCGCTGGTGCGGCGCTGGGGGCAGGTTGAGCATAGGCCGATGGGGCAGGGGAATCGCCCGTGACGGTACGCATCACATCACCGCCGCCAATCATCGTGCCGCCAACCATCCGCCCGCCTTGATTCAAGCGGAGTGAATAGGTACCGACCTTCAATACTTTGCCGGAAAGCCATTCTTCGGCGACATTGCTCAACAGCTTGGCATCGTCCAAAAATGAGCCATTGGTGCTGCCGAGGTCGGTAATTTTATAGCTACCATCCGGTTGTTTATCAATCCGGGCATGATTACGTGAGACCCCTTCACCGCCTAGCACAATATCATGCGCCGGGTCGCGTCCAATCATCAGAAATAGTTTGGTGAATGGCACGGTCTTGGAAGGTTCGGTGGCGTGTTCAATGATGATATGGTCGCCAGCCGGCCCAGCAGGTTTATTGGACGATTTCGGCTGACCCGCCACCATTGTCAATTGGGCCGGTGATCCCAAATTGCCCATTTGAGGGGCTTGAGCAGCAGGCATCCCTCCCGGTGAGGCCAGATAACTTCGCAAGTTGCCTGTGTTCGGCTGAACCCCGGCGACATTGGCTAAGACCAACCGTTCAATCGCCTGCATAAAATCATAGCCGGATGGGAAACGCTCTTTGGGTGATTTGGCGATAGCGGTCATCACCAGATGGTCAATTTCCGGCGCTATACCGGGCATGACCTGACTGGGGCGCGGCGGCATCTGTTTGCTATGTAAATCAATCGCCTCTTTGCGGTTGGCAGGCACAAACGGCGGACGGCCTGTCAGCAGTTGATAGAGGATAACGCCCAGTGAATAAATATCGGAGCGGGCATCGCTTTTGTCGCGGATTTGCTCCGCCGACATATACGGCAACAGCGGCACCATCGCTTGTTCATCAAGGGCCAGCTTACCCTTATCCGCCATCGTCGCCATGCCAAAATCCGACACCAGCGCCGTAAATCCAGCCAAATCCGGCGTGCCACCCGGTTCATGACGCAACAGGATATTTTCGGGTTTGATGGATTCATGCACCATGCCAATTTTATGGGCATAGTCCAAGCCTGCCGCAACTTGGCGCACCAACACAAGGGCTTCATACACCGCCACCCGCTGACCACGACCCGCCATCATCCGCAGGGCCGAGCCTAGACTCCCCCCCTGAATCTGATCCATGACCAGCACCAACAATTCGCCTTCATCATAATAGGCGTGAATATCCACGATGTTGGGGTGCTGGAGGTCAGTGATACGGGCGGCTTCTTGGGAAAAGGCTTTACGGAAAGGGCGTTGGGTTGCAATCTGGGGGTAGATGATTTTCAGGGCGATGGGTCGTCCTGATTCCATATCGAGCGCCGCAAACACCGCACCGAGACTGCCCTGTCCCAGAAAAGTCTTAATCTGGTAAGGGCCAATCAGTTGTCCAATCCAATCACTCATTCAGAGCGCTCCGCAAAAGTTTATTCAATTGTCAAAGTATAAAAGGTATGGGCCGGACGCTGCGATTCAATAATCTGCGTAGCAATCCCGCGATTGGCCGAGGTATTGCCATCCTTGCCCAATTTCAATTTCACCGTAAAAGTATAGGGCTTATCGTTCGGTTCTTCAATTTTTGGCTCAACCCCGAACGCCAATTCCAGATGCCGTGCCAGCGACCCTTTTGACCCGCGTCCCATAAATAACTGGGGCAGTTCTTTGACAATAGCCCGCTGACGTTCTTCGGGCAATGTCGGGGGTACAAAAATATCTACCCAACCGCCTAACCAGCGCAGCCATTCCGCCGGGGTCAGCTTGGGGTCAAGATACAGGTCAAAATTATCTACAATCCATTCGTCGGGGGTATACACCGACTCAAACAACAGCAAAAATCGCCCCAAAAACGGATCATCGCTGTAGACCGCTGGCAAATATTGCAGCCAACTGCTGGCATGACGCGGAATCCCCTCCAAATGCTCCAAGGGCCCATGTCCATTCGTGGACGCAATAAAGGCACGCGGCGGAGGTGGTTCGGCTGGCCCGGATGGGGTGATCGGCGCGACGGGTGCAGCCGAGGGCAGACGTTCTGGCAAATCCATCGGCGGCGGGGGTGGCGGGGGTTGCATAACCTGTGATGCCACTGGCGACCCATAGAACGTCTCGCGCTCAATCTCCGGCTCAACGGCTGGCGGTGGCGGGGGTGGTGGTTCCGGCGGCTTGGCAGCAGCAACTTCCGGCGCTTTGGGTGGCGGTTCCTTCGCTTTTGGCGGCGGTGGTGGTTCAGCCGGAGGCGTAACTCGTTCCGGTGCGCTAGCAATGGTTTCTTTCATTGGGGCAGGAGCTTCCGGCACAGGCGGCGCGGCGGGAGCAGGTTGGGCCGTCCCCATCACCATTGTTTTATCCAATGGTTTCTGAGCAGCGGGGGGTTCAGCTTGGCCTGCCTCAACAATCTGGTCGAAAGTCAGCACATATGGCCCCATGCTGATGGTGTCGCCGGGTTTAAGCTGCACAGGTTGATTGGGTTCGATCCGATTGGTATTGACCAGCGTCCCATTGCTGCTACCCAAATCTTGCACGGTCAGGCCACTGCCCGTAAGGTTAAATTCAGCATGTTCCCGTGAGATTTTGTTATGCGGCAATGGCAAGCCGTTGGAGGCCAAGCGCCCGACTTTAAATCCGGCGCCTGCCACCTCAATCCGATCTACCGTAATGTCTGGGCCAGTTACACGCAGTACCGCGCGTCTTTGTTCAGACACAAATTTCTCCTTTTGTTTGGCGGACTAGTCGCTGTCAATGGTGATGTCATGGCGCTGTGAAGCCACCACACCATGTGCCACAATTTCGAGCGTTTGCACGGCTTCCCCACGTTGGGCTTTACCACCCGACCATGTGACCGGGAACAACTCAATCGAACGGATGAAATCAATCCCCGGCACGGTTTGCAGGCAGGCGATCAAATCCGACACATGCAGGTCGCGACCAAAAGGCCAGCCTTTGCCGCGTGGCCCGCCGATAATGGGATTGAGATATTCAAACAGGCGTTTTTCAACTGCCTCGCGCACCTTTTCAGCATCAAAATGGGCACTCGCACGCAAACGAATCCGCGTCTGCACCCAATAATACGCAGGTGATGTCACATCCAAGCGCGTGGTAATCAACCGGCGCATATCCAGAAATTCGCGCACCAACTTGACCATCGCCTCGTCCAACTGCAATTCTTCCGGCCCGATATAGCCATTGGGATTGACCACACGCGGAATCAACAGCACCTTGACCTCACCGATGGCAGAATTGGGCGGCTGCAAAGCAAACACCCGCGCAATATCCCCCGGTACCGATTGCAACGCAAGATATTCAAAATCCGGCGCGGTTACGGCCCGACCCAACGAACGCAGATAACCGGGGACGCGCAGTTTGGCGTCTTCGATACTTTCTTGGTCAAGCCCACCTGTCGCGGGTTGACGATTCGATACGCGGTCAATATAGGGAATGCTAGACTTAAGGACATTCAACGCGCCCTTTTGTACATTCCCAATCGCGCCGCCGCCATGCCGATAATTCCGCATGACCAACGCGCTGTTACGCGGGGGAATCAGGCCATAGCGCCGGATCGTGCCATCACGTTGCGGCATCACCGGGCCAAAACGAACTTCCCCGCTGGCACTGTCAATCGTATAATGCCGATCTTCTGGCCCTGAGCCGGAGAAATCGGGCACTTCCGTCCAAATTTCGAGCTCTTCATTACTAATCCGAACCGTCAACTGCTCATTTGGCAGACGCGGCAAGACCGGCTTATTTTGCAGATAGAGCTTTTGGCCGGGCGTGCCATCACTGCGCCCCAAAAACTCATCTTTCATCAGGGACGCATGGGTGGCAGGCACCGTGATACCCCATGAGCCAGAACCAACCTTTTTCACGAGTGGACTGCGACGATAGGTGGGTACGCCGGGTTGGGAGTCATTCAGGCGGACACGCACCCAATAGGCACGGCGTCCATCAATCTCACCCCGTACCATCTTAGGCAGGTGTACCCGCGCCAAGCCTGCCATGTTAAAGCCGCGTGTCCCATCCATGTCAATTTCACAGTTCGTCCACTCGACCGGGGCGACACTCGAAAGCGCCTGCCAGCTATACGGCGGCTGTGTCGGGTCAATACCAGCACCCGCCGCAAGGTCTAAATCTAGCTCTAAGCCCAAAATGTGATAGGACAAATCTTCTTCAAAACCAAAATAGACCGCATCGCCAGCATGGGGTGATTCAGCAAAAATATAGAATCCCTCAAAGCCTGCCGTCAGCCGTTTCATATTTTGTTCCACATATTTGCGACTTTGGCCCTGACTATCACGCGCCGCGCTGGTCACCACATAATCAAGTTTGGCAACACGGATGGTGTAGGCATTATCAGTCGAAAATATAATGGAGGGTTCGGTTTCCGTGCGCGTGGTCGAAATTTCCGTCGCGTTCGGAATATCAATCGGGTTTTCTTGGGGAGCCGAAAGCCAAAGCGTCACCCATGTTTTGGCATATTCCGGCTCACGCAGTTTCATGCCAATCAGTTCCATAAATTTGACGTAGTGACGATCCGGCACACGATTCAGCCGATAGAGCATAATGTCCATCAGCCACGCAAACAGTTCGAGTAACGTAATCCCCGGATCGCTCAGGTTATGGTCTGTCCACTCCGGCGTGTATAACGGAATACGCCGCATGGCCTCTTGTACCAAATCTTGAAATGTCCGGTCATCCAGACGAGGGGCATTCAGAGACATAGCGTTTCCTTATTGCACAGTTTCGGGTTCTGACTCAATTTGGTCAGGCAAGAGATAAAACGGAAAAACTAGGCTGCGTGGGTCTTGGGTCGTCTTGATAATATAACTCACTTCAATCATCAAGACACCATTATTCGCATAATGCGGTTCAGCCTTCACTTTAGTCAGGGTGATGCGCGGCTCCCAGCGGCCCAACGCTTCTCGCACATAGCGTTCGGCAAGGGCGCACGTCTCCAAGTTATTGGGAGCAAAGACCAATTCTTGAATCCGACAGCCAAAATCGGGCCGCATCACGCGCTCCCCCGGCGATGTGCTGAGGATGATTTGAATGGCCTGTTGGATTTCGCTTTCGCCCTGTGTCAAGGCAAGCTGTCCACGATTGTCAATCTGCGGCGGAAAAGCCCATCCACGTCCAATCAGGTCTTTCGCCATGAAGAACCGTCCTTCTAAACAATGATTAATTAATTCGAATGACACCCGCTTGCAGGGTCAAGGACGCCGAGCCACGCACTTCGGCGGTCGTATTGCCCTGTGCCGAAAAAGTCATGCCCTTGACGGTGGTGTTGCCATTACTTTCAACATTCACGCTAGATGTGCCTTTGACATCCACCGTCATCCCTTGAATACTCATGCCCTGTTGAGCGCGAATATCCACCTTGCCTGTCTTGGATTGCAGCGACAAATCGCCTTGCGCCACAATCTCGATCTTATCTTTGCTATCAATCGTAATCTTCTTTTGTTGAGTATCCATCTTAATTGTGGTATTGCTCTTGGCGTCCACAATTTCAATGTATTCCTCACCCCCATCTTGGTCTACAAAACGAATGGTGTGACCGGTGCGGGTTTTGATGAGCCGGGTTTTCACCTTGCCACTCACCGAGACTTTGCTCACGGTTTCCGGCGGGGCATCTTTGCCATTAAACAGGCCACCGATAATAATGGGGCGGTTAAAATCGCCATGTTCAAAGGCAATCAACACCTCATCGTTCACTTCGGGCATAAAATATACACCGCGTTCAGCGCCAAACCCCGGCCCTGCGATACGTGCCCAAAAACTTTCCTGATTAGAATCCAGCCAAGGATATTTGACCTTAATCAGCCCCCAATCGCCTTGACCGCTATTGGAATCGCTGCTGACGTTGTTATTGGTCACAATCGCCGTCACAACGCCATCCCAACGCGGTTCTTCAACGGGGGTCGCCAAAAGTTCCGTCATCAAAGCGGGTCGCAGCCCTTCCACCGTAAAGTGCGTAATCATCGCACCACTGGCAGTATAAATATGCCGCACCGAGGTCATCTTATATTTGCCGCTAAACTTGCTCCCAAGTTTGGAAAGGTTCACGATCATGCCCGCTTTAAGATTGGGCATCCCACGCGCTTCACCTTCGGCTTCGATAAATCCGCTGTTGATTTCATTTAAGATAGCTTTTGCCACCGTGTCAGCATCCGCTTGGCTTTGGACAGGCGAACGCACCTCGATTTTCTTGGCCGCGCTCAAAGCGGATTGGGCCGCTTGTCCACCCCATTTACCAAAACCAACTTCCGGCGCGGTCTTGCTCGTTGTGGCCTGCCCGATAATCGCTTCTTTTTTCTTGGGGTCCCAGCCCTTAACCGTGACCTCATTCACCTGTTCGGTAATGGTCATGCGTGGATGAAAACGGCGCAATTCTTCGCCCCATTCCAGCGCCTCAGCACCGCCGGACGGGTCGGGTTTACGAAAATGGAGTTTGTCATCTTGGACAAACACTTCATAGCCAATGCGCTCAGCCCGTTGCTGCAAAAATGCCATATCAGTCAGGGCATGTTGAAACACATGCTTAAATACCTCGGTGGTCGCATCTACCTGTGGCGATAAGCCCGCGCTACTGGCGATTTGCTGGGCAATATCCGAATCTTTGACATTCTGCCAGACTTTTGTTTTCGATTCGCGGTGCAACCGATGACTCTTGGCATACCCCCGCACAGTGATGGTCGCATTCGTCCCATCCTCAAAATCCGGTTCCACAGCGGTAATCTCGCCCTTAAACACCGTCTGTTGGTTATTCGGATCGTCATTATCGCTCATCGAAATCTCGACCGGCGCTCCCAATGGAAAATCATTCGAATCCATAATCTTGAGATCGTCGTCGCTAAAGGTCAGCGAAAACATATCCGGGATGGATAGACTGCTGTCTACCACAAACTCAGTCATCTTATCCATCACCGCCACCTTTAGCGGCGTGCCATTGACTTTTACAATCGCCTGACTGAGCGTTACCGTATTGCGTTCACCAGTGGGCATTCAACTAGTCTCCTTGGGGCGCACTATTGGTTGGGAACAACCAGCGGCGTGCCATTGGGTACTTTATTCGGATTATCAACGTTGTTGGCCTCAGCCACTTGGCGGTAATTAGCAGGATCGCCCGTCTGTTGGGCCGCCACTGTGTCCATACGCTGGCCCTGCTGCGCCGTTGCCACTTTGGGCGTCGCGGCTGCACCCCCTCCACCGCCACCACTGCTGGAATAATCATCCACATCAATCAACTGTTCCAGCGTAATATCAACGGTAGTCCGGACGGGTGTGCCATCGGGCAAAAACAACGTATATTTTTGCTGGACATTGGTCAACACCGCTTCAAAATTTAACCGCCCCCAGCGAAATGACACTTTAGGCGGGCGGCTCTTGCCCGTCGTCGCGTTTTTGGTCTGCTCGGCCACCGCCATCATTTTCCAAATCTTATCAGTGTGGTCGCGCACATCACTTTGTTCGGCAAAGGTATCAAACATCAACTGCACTTTGAGTACCTGATTACCACCCTGCTTAAACACGATTTCCGGGACGTTTTTCCCTTTGGCGGGTTTCTTTTCCCATTGATTTTGTTTGGTCAAGGTATATTCAAACGGATTGAACATACACTCAACTTCTTCACCCGTTGTCATGTTGACCAATTTGGCCGGGGCCAGACCCCCTTTGGTTGGCATTCTAATCCCTCCACATCTTGCTATTACCGACTACGGCGTTCACGCTCAACCTTGAGGCGGCGCTGTAACAAGCGATACACTTCGGTCGCCATTTTTTCAACTTCAGCTTTATCTGCCCCTTCTCCCTCACCTGCATTTTCAGTTCCACCCGAAGCCGATGAAGTGGGCGCGGCACTGGGTTCACGCTGAATCGCCATCGTTTGGACGGTGGGCGTAACTTCAACATTCGGCATAGGTGGCCCGTCGCGTTGAATCGGCGTATCTGCGGGTAAATTGAGTAGCGATAGCAAACCCTGTTCCGATTGTGTATTCGACCCCTCTGGTGCAGGCGCTTCTGCTCGCTGCACGGCGGCACTAGGTGTAATTGACCGCTGCACGGATGACGCACTCGCCGCTGCTGCTGCTGTTGATGCCGATGCAGCAGGCGGGCGGGCCGACTCTGGTGAGGATGGGTTCATCGCAATTTCCCGATGCCGTGTCTTACCAATCGGCGGCATCAATACGGGCGGCGGGACTTCAGTCAATGTCCCCGACATCTCCAACGCCTCATCCAAACTTACCGATTGTCGGGGCAAGGAGGTCTCAAATACTTCATCCAGTGGCACGGCCTGTCGTTGAACGGCGGGCATCTCCACTTCAGGCGCTTCCATGATGTTGGGGATATTAGGCATATCCGGCGTTTGTGGCATACGTGCCACCCGACCCGACGGCACAGATGATGGCACAGGCGAGGGAGTAGCAGGTGGGGTAATCGCAGGCGCGGCATAGTGGATCTTTTCAGCCGGATTTTCAACTGGGCGCGGGCTAAATTCCGTGTCACCTATCACCGGCAAGCCTGTGACCCGTCGCTCAAAGCTAGGGGCGGCGGATTCCTGCGACATCTCACGGCGTGGCTGTTCCTCAACCTCATCCACAATGCGGGTATAGGCCGTCGGTCGTACCATCGGCTGGACGGTGGGTTCGGCGCTATCAATTCGTTTGGCCCGCACCACCTGTGGCTCAGCCCGTGATACTGGCGCTTCGGCTTGGGCAATCGCCGCGCTTAACTGATCGGAGGTATAGGCCCGTGCCTCATCGTATGGTTCAGCATACGGTTCGGTGTATGATTCGGCGTATGGTTCGCCACGTTCTGCCAGATTACCTTGCGGCGTATCCGCAGGCTTGCGCTGGATATTCTCCGATTCCTCAATCACGCTCGGTGCTGCCCCCATAAACATCGGGTCAACCGGCCCCGCTGATTGATCGGGTTGGCTTGATGGAGGCGCTTGATCTGCCTGACCTGCTTGGCCCGCTTGCGTCGAGGGTGTGGCTGGGCTGGATGTCGTAGGCGGTTGTGATGATTGAGTGCTTGCATTCGGCATAGATTGGGCGGCTTGTTCCCCCGCAACCGAAGTCGTCTGTTGCTCAATCAACGTCTGCGTAAATTTCTGGGGATCGTCATCCATTGGGCTGGCTTGCACATGGGCGGATGCGGTGCGTGGCGTAGGCGCTTCGGCTTTCGCAATCGCCGCACTCACGGACTCGTTGTAGCCAGTTAAAGCATCCTCTCGACCATCATAGCCGGGGTCGTCACTAGAGTCGTTACTGATTTCATCCCTATCTTCGCTATCCTCAAACGTCCCCGGTAGGGCATCTGGCATATCGTCCTCAAACGACCCTTCTTCATAATCTTCCGCTGATTCAGAGGTCGGTTCGACCAGTCCAAATTCCTCCGCCATGTTACGCACACCCATGTATTCGACTTTGGACATCACACGGCGCTGCACAGGGGGCGGCTCAGATTCGGCAGGTTCAGGTATTGGCGGCGCATTACGCGGCGTAACCGGGCGTTGCGGTGGGGGTTCATAGCGACCGCTGGCCTGAACGGGTTTAGACGTCGGCGGGGTCTTGGTGATTTTTTGGCTATCAGGTTCGGCGTCGCGGTGCAAGAAACTTTCCCCCGTGACCCGCCCCTTGGATTTATGCAAATTAAAAATGGCCTGAAGGTCAACTGGCATCGGTTCGTCTTCTCTCGCAGGCTGTACCGACGGAGTTGGGCCAGATCGCCGACCGGGTGCTTTGGCAGGTAAGTGTGTCCAATCGGGTTGAGGTGTATATTCCTCGAACCCCGCCTCATAATCCTGCTCATCGGGTGCATAATCCCGATTCCAGATCATGGATGGGGATTCCCAATCCGGATTACGCTGGGGCAGGCGTGAAATAACCATACGCCGTACTTGGGCCACACTCCGTTGCAACAAGCGTTGACCGAGGCTGCCAATGGGACGGCGACGATTGAGTATACCAGTGGGTTTGCGTCGAATAATCATATTGTGTACTCCAAGCCAGCCTCATGTGCGGACTGTCTAGGGAATATAGTCGTGTACCACTAGTTCCAAGGATTCAATAGCAACGGCCCCGGCGTCGGCTTTAAGCGTTGGGCCAGTCCATTTCACCGGAATGGCTTTGTCAAAATTCCAACGGGCCAGTTCACTTTTCATAGAATCGTACATCACAACCGAAACCGAATAGGTCGCGGGCTGTACCTGACCACTCAAAAGGTCTTTATACAACGACAGCAATTCTTGGCTGGCGGTCAAGCCGCGTTTCAAGATCAGTCGCCCACTTTTGCGGCGCACGGGCAGCACATGCGTATATTCGTTTAGGCCACCTTCTTTTTGATCCTGTGTTTCAATCTCAAGCGTCGGAAGCGTGCATTCGGTAAACGCAGCCATCGGTGAGCCGTTGAATTCAATCACAAAACTATGGGCGCTAAAGGCTTCTTCAGACATCGTTTCCTCGCTCGTGGACTATCGTGTTTTTCGGAAAGTCCCCAACCGTTCTTGTTCTCGTTTAATATCGCGCAGCAAAAGGGCATACACGCGCTCTGCCACTTCTTTTGGCGAAACTTTATGGTCGCTATTAGTCGCGCCTTCGTCCCCCGCCTCATCGGTGTCATCGGCCCGTTGTACCATCTCTGGCATCGCTGCGGATTCCACCCCTTCGGTATTTTCAGTCGGGGTCTCCGACGGCAAACGCTGAACAGTTTCGTCAGCAACCTCTGCTGTGACGGGTCGACTGCGGCGCGGTGGTAACAAATTGCTCTCACTCGACGGGCCATAATTGATCTGATACCGCCGCTGGTATTGTTGGGCCGCTTGCTGGGCCTGTTTGCCGACTCGACCAATACTCATAACCGATTATCTATTCCCCGCGCTGGTTAATCTGGCTAACATAGCCCACCCAACGCACTCGTTCCCGATGATCCAGATTCAATATTTCCGCCCGTGACCAGTGCAAGTGCATCGCTAGAAAGGCTACCTCTTCATGCAGGCGGTCTAAAGGGTAGCCTACGATCCCCCCGATAGAGAGACCTCGACGGTAAATTCGTGACTGCAATTCGGGCATTTCACCCCAACTTTGGTCACCCCGTCACCATTAATTTCCTGATAAAAATCTTGTAGATAGGCCAAATCAGCCGCAAAAAATTTCTCAATCATGACTGGCGAAACCTCACGGATGGTTCCCAAACGGGTAATCACCCGCGACAACAAAATTACCGTCAAATACGCCTCATTTTGACGGACTTTGGGGTGACGCAGCGGCTCAATTTCATCTAACGCCGTCGCTAAACGCATCGTTCCTTCTTTATGAACGTTGCCATAATCATCAACATAGCCACGTGGCAGCGTGAAATCGAACTCGGTTTGTAACATTGATCCCTCTAAAGCAAGTGTTCGGCTCTCATAAAATTACGTAAGTAGGGGCGATTGTTAAACCGCCCCTCCATTTTGGTTAGTAATCTTAGAACTACGTCACACGCGCGATATATTCGTGGACAATGGTGAGTTCTTCGATCCCGATTTCGTTGCTATCGGATTTGACACTTGGCCCAGAAATCTTGGAAGGCCACCCTTTTTCAAAGTTCCAACGGGCGACTTCCGTGCCTTCTTGGTCATACATAATGATCGAGCCATCCTTGCGGGCAGCGGTGACGTTGCCGTCTTCGACCATCTTGCGCCAATCCCAGAAATCCATATTGCCGGTGATACCACGTTTGAGCGTCACATCACCCCATTTTAGACGGCCCGGCACCTTGCGAACAATTTCTTGACCACCCGGCCCCATCACTTTGTGGACGACCACTTCGCTCTCAGAGCCGAGGCCAGCGCATTCAGTGAAGAACCCACTGACTACGCCCGCGACTTCAATTGCGAAATTAAATGAAACAAGGGGATCGCCCGATACTGCATCTTTACCTGCTGGCATAAAATCCCATCTCCTTAAACACTAATTGATTTCAGAATGGCCCAGCTGGCTTATTCGCCACCTTCTGGCGCCCATTGACTGATACGGATAATCAAGAATTCGGCGGGTTTGACGGGTGCAATACCCACTTCCACAATACATTGGCCCAGATCGCGGATTTCCACCGGATTGAGTTCTTCGTCGCATTTGACAAAGAAGGCTTCTTCCGGGGTACGCCCAAAGAGCGCTCCACTGCGCCACTGTACTTTCAGGAAGGAGGTAATATCACGACGCAGACGCGCCCACAGTGAATAGTCGTTGGGTTCAAACACGGCCCATTGGGTGCCACGTTCAATGCTCGCCTCGATCATATTGAACAGACGGCGCACATTGATATAGCGCCAAGATGGGTCGCTGGTGAGGGTACGTGCACCCCAAACACGGATACCGCGTCCGGGGAAGCTGCGGATGCAGTTCACACCGACTGGGTTCAGGCCATCCTGTTCGCCCTTCGTCACATTGACTTCAAGGCCAACCACGCCACGCAAAATTTCGTTTGCCGGGGCTTTGTGGACACCACGAGTTTCGTCTACACGGGCATACAGGCCTGCCAGCAAACCACTCGGCGGTACAAAATGGGTCTTGCCTGCTTTGGTTGGGTCAGAAACTTCAACCCAAGGATAATACAGCGCGGCGCGGGTAGTATCATAATTGACCGTCATGCGCCAATCATAGACTTCCTGTGGGGTCAAACCGGGTGGGCAGTCCAAAATGGCAAATACGTAACGGGTACGTTCGCAGAAGTCAATCAGAGCGGTCTGTACCGTCTGGACACCCTTCGCATCCAGTTCACCAGCTTGGAAGGCGCTCATCAGGTCAGGTGCCACAATCATCGTGACATCCGGAATGGCTTCGACACCACCCAAACCTGTGCGGGCTGCCAATTCACCTTGATAGTCCAAAATGGTGACGGCTTTGGTTTCAACCTTGCCACCAGTCAGATGTACTTCACCGGCAGGCGCGAGTTTGGTGTCTTTGGCGACGACCTTCACTTCGACTAGTTTGGATTGCGCCTTAACGACGGTTTCCACATACTGCTTGTCGCCCTTCTTCAGGTTGACATTGGGGAAGCTCTCGGTCTGTGAACCAGCCTTAATGACCAGCGTAAAGGTGGCGTCTGCGCCTTCTTCTTTGGTCGGTTCGGGCTTCACCGAGGCTTGGATATTATTGCCAGCGGGGCCACCCGTCTTGGCAGTGATTTCTAAAACATCACCGCTTTTGTCTAAGGCAGCAACAGTCGCTTTGGCGGGAAGGGCTTTCGCACCATCACCGGAAGCGCCGAGTGTTTTGACCGAAACGATATAGGCACGTGTGCCGCCATTGTTGAAATACCCCCATACCGATTCCGGCAGGTAGGCACCTTCAACAAAGCTGCCAAAGTGCTGTTGATATTGTGACCAATTGGTGACAAGGGTGGGCTTGCCAACGAGGCTGTTACTATTGCGGGGGTCTGCCGCTTTTTCGGTGTACCCCACAAACGCCGCCACCGCAGTACCGACCGCCTCAATGGGTTTAGTCCCGCGATCGACCTCTTCTACGTAAACACCGGGTGACAAATACGAGGGTGCCATATCAGTGCATCTCTCCTGAAAATTAGCTGGTTAAGTCGGACATTTATTTGACGTAAAAGGCTTTGTAACGGTACGCCTCCTTCCGTAAGCGTTTATAGGCAGCTGTTGCCATTCATCATAGTCGAATATGCATTAGGTAGACAAATCGTAGCTCTTGCTAGGTACGGTTATTTTCTGGCGTTTCGGTTTACGGCCTTCCATCATCACCTCTACATCATATTCACCCGGCTCTAAGTAGGCAAATATAAAGCGACCATCGGAATCCGTTTGCACCACTTCACCCCGATTGAGCAATTCAACTTGCACCCCGGCTCCCACTGGGTCTTTTTTGTCCATCACCCGTCCCCCGATGTGATAAATCGCCACATCTTCGGCGGTGATAACTCCCGAAGGAGGTTGTTCGGATTGCCCGATGCGATAGATCGCGGTAAACACCACCGGGGCTTCAATAGCCCGTTGGGTATCCAGCGAAACAGTCACCACATAGTTGATGCTCGGCTTGAGTTGGTTTTCCATTACACCCCACAGGTCGGGCATATTACGGACAGCATCCGAGGGCAGGGCAACTTTGGTGGGCATATCAAAAAGTTGATCTTGCACCACCCCCACGCCCATCTCCGGCTTAATGGTGGGAAATTGAGAAAGGGTATGCAGCACCCGCCACAAAAGTTGATGCTCATCTTCGGGGTTCTTGGCCCACACCGTAATGAGATAACTCAGATCAACGCGCTTGGGCATATAGACCTTACGCGCTTTGCCGTTATCTTGATGATGTACTTGATAGGTAGTGGCGGCCCGCAGTTCAGTATTCTCACGAATATCATAGAGATACAGGTTGATGGTTGGGCGGCCTAACGTTGCAGTCCATTCACCTGTCGGCTGGTCAAACGCAATATCAATATTGCCCGAATTGAGCTTGCCATATTTGACTAGAATGTCACGCAGCGTCTCGTCAAGGTCTTGAATCATACAGCCATGTCCTTAAGAAGATATTGTTCAACTATTCAAGCGCCCAATCGTGCCGACGATTACATCATTTCTTCTTCTTCAGGTTCTTCTTGACGCTGAAGATTGGGATCACGCATCGCCTGTACCAATTCCTCTTCATCCTCCGCCTCTTGGCGTTGGAGATTGGGATCGCGTTTGGCCTGAAGCATTTCTTCTTCTTCAGGTGCAGCTTCCCGCTGGATGGCTGGATCGCGTTTGGCCTGAAGCATTTCCTCTTCTTCGGGCGCAGCTTCCCGCTGAATCCGCATGGCCTGAATTTCTTCGACCCGTTTGGCCTGTGTCGAAGCAGGTTGGCTGGCACTTTGCGACGCGGCGGATTTTGCCATATGGTCGGCCTCACGTTCATACGCATCATCGGCTGGCCCAAGTGTCAAACCACCACCGGGCGCTTGACCACCTTGTTGCACTACATGGGTCAATTCATGATGAATCAGTTCTTGGCCTTCGCTGGTGCCGGGGCTATAAGAATTGGCGCTGAAATAGATGTCGCTGCCTGTCGTAAAGGCTTTTGCGCCGAGGCTTTTGTTCAATTGGTCAGATTCGCTGTCGGTATGCACTTTGACACCGGAGAAATCATAGCCCAGTTGGCTACTAGCCGAGGCTTGAACGGTTGAATCTAGGCTACTGCCGCCACCGCGTTTGCTGTTGATGCGCTGGCTGATGTCGTCATTAATCGCCCCGCCATCTTGCATCACACTGCGTTGTACCGCCGCAACCATACGCCGCACGGCCTGATTACCTTGTGTACGCTGCATCTGTAATACAGAGTTGCTTGAGGTGTCGTGGGAGCTTTCAACGTCTGAGGATTCGTGTTGTTGGGTTTTTTTGAGTGCCGCTTCTTCGGCTTGTTGAACATGAATACGGTCAAATCTTGCCATTGATACCTCTCCTCAGAGTTTACACAATTCATGTTTTTGAGCAGATACTGTCATTCTATCACGAAAAGATTTTTCGCAAGAAATCTATAAAACATTCAATTACAAATTTTTAACGATGCTTGAGTTCGTTTTGCATACCACCCTAATTCCATTATAGGTCAAAATTTCCCTAGCGCGAACTTGGCTTTCCAAGCGCGTTTATAAATGGATTTATGCGAAGTATACGAATGGCTTGACAAGCCCCCACTCACCTCATACAATCTACGCACTTTCAAAAATTAAGTCAAGTTTTGTACCATGAACCATAACCTATCCACCATCAAAATCAGCCCGCGCCGTGAGCGCCGTAGCCGTCCAAACCAAACGAGGTTCGAGACGCGATTTTGTGTTGGCTAGGGTAAGACCTAAATTTTCACCAGACGCAGCGCCCCGAACCTCATCAAGTTCGGGGTTTTTTGTTTCTTGGCCCAAGTAGCATTGAAGGAAAACTTAAGTAATGAGCATCAAAACAGGCATTTTCGGCGCAGCAGGTTATACCGGATGGGAACTCATCGGTATTTTGCATACCCACCCAGCTATGTCCATCCATTTTGCCGTCTCCGACACCAACGCAGGCGAGATGGTCGGCATTAATGGCTTAAAGTACGTCAAACAACACGAGGCCGCTTTGAACGAAGTTGACCTCGTGTTTTTGTGTACCCCCCATTTAGCCTCCGCCCCCCTCGCCGCCAAAGCATTGGACGCCGGGGCGAAAGTGGTGGATCTTTCGGCTGATCTGCGACTCAAGACCCCCGAAAGTTTTGCCAAGTGGTATCAACATGAACATCCCGTCCCCGCCTTGCTTCCCACCGTTTATGGTCTGCCCGAACTCAATCGTCATGAAATCGTCGGTCAAGAAGTGATCGCCAACCCCGGCTGTTATCCGACCAGCAGTATTCTTGGTCTTGCCCCTCTCGCCAAAGCGGGTGCCTTAAAACCCGGCGCACCCCTCATTATTGATGCCAAAAGTGGCGTCAGCGGCGCGGGCAAAAATCCTAAACCCGACCTCCATTTTGTCGAGATTTTTGGCGATTTTAAGCCCTATAACATTGGACGCACCCATCGGCACACCGGGGAAATCGAGCAAGAACTGCACGCCCTCGCCCCCACTGCTGGCCCAATTATTTTCTCACCCCATTTGCTGCCCGTAGATCGTGGCATCCTCTCGACCATCTACGCCCCCCTAGCCGACGGGTGGGATTACGCCAAGGCGCGTGAACTCTATACCGACCTATACGCCGATGAGTTATTGGTCAAAGTGCTACCTGAAGGCCAAACCGCCCGCTTGAAAGATGCCGTCCGCACCAATCGCGCCGTGATTTCCCTGACCCCAGCCGCCCCCGACCTGCTGATTATCGTCTCGGTGATTGACAATCTCCGCAAAGGCGCTGCCAGCCAAGCCGTACAAAACGCGAATATCATGTTTGGCCTGCCCGAAACCGCTGGCCTGTTGGAGAACTAACCATGCCTATCGTTCTCAAAATTGGTGGCAACGAACTCGACACCCCCGGTTTCATTGATGAACTGTCCGGGGTAATTAAAACCATCGCACCCGTCGTTTTGGTACATGGCGGGGGACGCGAAATTAGCAGCACGCAGGAAAAATTCGGCCTCAATCCAGTTTATGTAGATGGCCTGCGTGTCACCGATGAGCAATCGCTGTGGATTGCCGAGATGGTCTTGTGCGGTTCGATTAATCCCCGCCTTGTCCGCCGCCTGCAATTGGGCGGGGTCGAGGCTCAGGGCTTCAATGGATCAGATCGTGGTTTGCTGCGTGCCCAAAAACTAGCGCATCCTAAAGGTGATTTAGGCCGCGTCGGTGAAGTGACCGCCGTCCGTGCCGAAATCCTGCTCGATATGCTGGCGCAGGGTGTGACCCCCGTCATTGCCCCCATTTGTTTGGGTGATGATGGCGCGTTTAACGTCAATGCCGATTACGCCGCCGGAGCAATCGCCAGAGCCATGAATGCCGAAAAAGCCATTTTTATCAGCAACGTCCCCGGCGTCTTGCAGGATGGTCACATTATCCCGACCCTAACCCCAAGCCTTGCCGCCGAATTAATTGCCAGTGGGGTCATCCAAAAAGGCATGATTCCCAAAGTGGAAACCGCCCTCGAAGTGGTGAAATCCGGGGTGGCGCAGGTCGTTATCACCAACCTTGCCGGGGTCGCCGCTGGCACAGGAACCGCCGTCGTCAATCAATAATTGTTTAGGAGAATACCAAATCGCATGACCGTCACATCCACCGCACCCAACACCGAAACGACCCTCGCGCAGGGGAAAAACTATCTTGCCCAAACCTATGCCCGTGCCCCCTTTGTCATTACACACGGCGAAGGCATGACCGTCTGGGATTCCACAGGCAAATCCTATCTCGATTTTGTAGCCGGCATCGCGGTGATGGCCCTCGGTCACAGTGACCCCGGCGTCGTCCAAGTGATGCAACAGCAAGCCGCCACGTTGATGCACGTCAGCAATTTGTATTACACCCCCGCCCAAGTCGAACTCGCTGCCCAACTCTGCGAAAACTCATTTGCCGACAAGGTCTTTTTCTGTAACAGCGGCGCGGAAGCCAACGAAGCCTGTATCAAATTTGCCCGTAAATATGCGCGTGCCAATGGGCATCAGGATAAAACTGAGATTATCGGCTTCTCCCATGCCTTTCATGGTCGCACCATCGGCGTGCTGTCCGTCACCCCCAAGCCCCAATATCAAGATGCCTTCCAACCCTTGATGCCGGGGGTCAACATTTTGCCCTTTAATGATATTGAAGCCGCCCAAGCCGCCATTGGCCCGCACACCTGCGCCGTCATGATCGAACCCATTCAAGGTGAAGGCGGAATTCACGCCGCCACCCCTGAATTTTTACAGGCCCTGCGCGACCTCTGCAATCAACACGACGCTCTGCTGATTTTTGATGAGGTGCAGTGTGGGTTAGGGCGCACCGGTGATTTATGGGCGCATACCGCCAGCGGCGTCACCCCCGATTTGATGTCGCTTGCCAAGCCTCTCGCGGCGGGTCTACCCATTGGCGCGGCGCTGATAACCGATAAAGTCAATGCCGCCCTTGCCCCCGGCGATCATGGCAGCACCTTCGCGGGTGGCAGTGTGGTGTGTGCCGTCGCCAGCTATGCCCTAAGCCGCATCAACACCCCCGCCATGTTAGGCCATGTGCAGCAAACAGGTGAATACCTGATGGAACGCCTTGCCGAACTGAACTCCCCGCATATTTTGGATGTGCGCGGACGGGGTTTAATGGTCGGCATGGAATTGGATTTCCCGGCCTCCGAAGTCGTGCAGGCCGGTTATGACGCAGGGTTTTTGCTGATTAATGCTGGCCCGAACGTTATCCGCTTTGTTCCGCCCTTGATTGTTGAAAAACAGCACATTGATGCGCTGATAAATTTTCTATCGTCCTATTTAGCCCATAAATAATATAAGGAGCAGTCATCATGAGTAGTAACGGAGAAAACAGCCTCCCGCCCGTCAAAAAAGTCGTCTTGGCCTACAGCGGGGGTTTGGACACCTCGGTCATCGTGCCTTGGTTGAAGGAAAACTATCACTGCGAAGTCATCGCTTTTACCGCCGATCTCGGTCAGGATGATGAACTGGACGGCTTGGAAGAAAAAGCGATTAAGACTGGGGCCACCAAAATCTACATCCGCGATTTGCGTGAGGAATTTATCACCGACTTTATCTTCCCCTCCCTACGGGCCAGTGCCGTCTATGAACGCGAATATTTGTTGGGTACATCATTTGCCCGTCCCCTCATCGCCAAGCATATGGTCGAGGTCGCCGAGGCCGAAGGCGCGGATGCCGTGTCACATGGCTGCACAGGCAAGGGTAACGACCAAGTGCGTTTTGAAGTGACGACAATGGCCCTCAATCCCAAATTGCGGGTAATTGCCCCTTGGCGTGACCCGCTCTGGACAATTCGCAGCCGTGAAGACGCCATCGCCTATGCCGAAAAACACAACGTCCCGATTGCCCAAACCCTGAAAAGCATTTACAGCCGTGACCGCAATCTGTTCCATATGAGTCACGAAGGTGGCCCATTGGAAGACCCTTGGATCGCCCCCGAAGAATCCATGTTCACCCTGAGCAAGTCACCCCAAAGCGCCCCTGACCGCACCACGACCATCGTCATCGGGTTTGAAGAGGGCTATCCGGTGTCGCTCAATGGCGAAAAACTTGGCCCATTGGCGCTGATGCAAAAACTCAACAAACTCGGCGCGGAAAACGGCATCGGGCGGGTAGATATGGTTGAAAATCGCTTGGTCGGCATGAAATCACACGGCGTCTATGAAACCCCCGGCGGCACGATCTTGTTTAAGGCCCATCAGGTATTGGAAAGTGTCTGCCTCGATAAAGAAACCCTGCACTACAAACAAATGATCAGCCTGCGTTATGCCGATCTGGTCTATAACGGCAAATGGTTCAGCCAACTGCGTGAAGCCCTCGATGGTTTTATTGGTGTGACCCAACGCAACGTGACGGGTGAAGTTCGCCTCGATCTCTACAAGGGCAACGTCATTGTCACCGGACGCCGTTCACCCTTCAGCCTCTATCGTGAAGACTACGCCTCCTTTGGTCAGATGGATGTCTACAATCAGCAGGATGCCGAGGGCTTCATTCACTTGTGGGGTCTGCCCGAAAAAGTTGAGGCGCTCATTTCGATTGACGGGTCGGGTGTCAGCCGCTATCGCCAACCCGATTACAGCCATTTCAAGCGCGACTAATTTTTGACACCGGCCTCTTGTTCCCCTCTCCACTCGGTGGGGAGGGGTTAGGGGTGGGGATTTTTTTGTTGACCAAGCCAGAATATTGAAGGAAACGCATCAACCATGACCCTCACCGAGTCTATCACCCCCGCTAAACTCCAAGACAAAATCATCATGGGCACGCTTTATCCGGTCACAGGCTTTAAAGTCTCCGGTGTATACGCGGGCATCCGTAAAATCAATAAGCCCGATTTCACCATTGTCGCCTCCGATATGGACTGTACTTTTGCCGCCGTCTTTACCACCAATCAAGTCAAGGCCGCCCCCGTCCTCCTAGATATGCAGCGCCTTGCCGAAAATCCGACCCAAATCCGTGCCGTCATCACCAACGCGGGCAATGCCAACGCCTGCACGGGTGAACCGGGTCTGCAAAATGCCATCAAAACCACCGAACTCGCCGCCGAGATGTTGGGTTGCCTGCCCGAACAAGTCTTGGTACTCAGCACGGGCGTGATCGGTGTCCAACTGCCAATGGATAAAGTCGCCTATGGGATCGAAAACGGCGTAGCGGAACTCGAAGAAGATGCTTGGTCGGGCGCGGCTCGTTCCATCATGACCACCGACACCAAACCCAAAGGCGTCAGCAAACAGTGTGGCGGCTACACTATCACCGCCATTGCCAAAGGTAGCGGCATGATTGCCCCCAACATGGCGACCATGCTTTCAATTGTCGCCACTGATGCCGCCGTGCCTCAACCCCTGCTGCAAAAAGCCCTCGCTGCCGTCAGTGCCAAGTCGTTTAACCGCATCAGTGTGGATGGCGACACCAGCACCAATGACACCGTATTGTTGCTTGCCAATGGTGCATCCGGCACATTGATTACCGAGGGGCATGGCTATGCTGAATTCGTAGGCCACCTCACCGAACTTTGTACCGAACTCAGTCAGATGATTGTCATGGATGGTGAAGGCGCGACCAAATTTATCGCCGTGCATGTGACCGGTGCAGCGGATGATGCCAGTGCCTATGCTGTCGCCAACACCATTGCCATTTCGCCCCTCGTCAAAACGGCCTTCTATGGCGGGGATGCCAATTGGGGCCGCATTATGATGGCGGCGGGTCGGGCCGGTGTCCCGCTTGACCAGTCCAAATTAAACCTGTGGTTCGCGGTCGGCAAGAATTTTTCGGACGGCTTGCAGGTCGTCGCCAATGGCACACCGACCCATTATTCCGAAGCCGAAGCCTCCCATATTTTCGCCCAACAAGAAATCACCGTGCATCTCGATTTGGGTTTAGGCACAGCCGAATCTACCGTCTGGACATGCGATTTCAGCCACGAGTATGTTAGCATTAATGGAGATTACCGGACGTAAATTGCGGGTAAGTGAAGAGGAATTATGGCTAAAAGTGTTTTTCTATCATACTCGTCAAAGTATGTAGAAAGAGCCTATGAAATAGCTGGAGTTTTACAAAAAGAGGGCTTTACAGTCCTCTTTGATAAATTTTTCTTGCAACCGGGTCGTTTATGGCGTCCTCAAACATTGGAAAGTGTCGGTAAATGCGAGATTTTTATCTTTTTAATCTCACCCGAAGCACTAAAATCAGTAAATTGCGTTGAAGAATACAATGAGGCAGTTAGCTTAGGAAAACAATTTGTTGTGTGCAAGATATTTTCTGTTAAAGATTATCCTGAGCAAATAGGCAAACATGAGATAGTAGATTTTACAGGTGGGGATATATACAAGGGCGACCCATATCAAAGGCTGCTTCGCACATTGTATCAAGAAGATGACGAGATTTATAAGCTAGTATCTCCTAGTGATTTAATGCCGTTAGAGAGACAGCCTACTGCATACGAGCGTGCCTTGATTTTTGTAGAAGAGCTAATTCCAATCGTAAAAATGAAAACCAGTATTCACTCAATAGATTGGGAAATGGAAAATTATTTCATTCGCTTATTTACCCTTCTAGGGGTGATTCGAGATGATACAGTTTTGACCGTTCAGATACAACATATTGCCAATTATCTGGACGAGAAAAATTATAATGAGGCTCTACGGGTTTGTGATGAAGCATCGTTGCGCGTACAGACACTTATGGGCAAAGCTTGAGCCAATTTACTTTCAAAATAGGAGGCGTTGTGCGTTATTCAAAACTATTTGGCAAGACCAGCTTTGGCGATATTCAAAAAGGCTCTGGTTTCATCAGTCACCAACTGCTGATTAAAGCAGGCTATGTGCGCGAATCCACTGCTGGACGTTATTATTTTCTGCCCCTCGGCTGGCGAGTGCATGAAAAAATCCGCGCCACCATCAAAGATGAAATGGACAAGGCCGGGGCGCAAGAAATGATTACTCCCGTCCTCCATCCCCTGCAATTATGGCAAGAAACCAATCGCACCAACACCGCTGGCTTTGAATTGATGACCATCAAAGACCGACGCGGCGCGGAATTTGCGTTGGGGGGCACAGCAGAGGAAATGATGGTGGATGTGGTGCGCGGCTTCCAACTCAGCTACCGCGACCTGCCCTTTAACATCTATCAATTTTCGACCAAATTCCGCGACGAAATGCGGGCGCGGGGTGGCCTGTTGCGGGTGCGCGAATTCGTCATGAAAGATGCCTATTCGTTTGACGCCGACGAAGAAAACTTTAAACACGAATATGACAAAATGGCGCAGGCCTATTACAGCCTATTCCGCCGCATGGGTCTGGATTCGGTGATGGTCGAGGCCGACAATGGCTATATCGGCGGCGAATACTGCCACGAATTTATTGTCGAAAGCGAAGTCGGTGAAAGTCGTTTCCTTGCCACCCCTGACGGCTCACTTCATGCCCATGAAGATGTGGCCCAATTTCAGCGCAGCCTGCCCAATCCCGACGAACCGATTAAGGATTTCCAGATTATTGACCAACCGGCATGGGTCAAAACGATGGAGGACAACGAGAAGCATTACGGTCAACCCCGTTGGCGCTATCTGAAAAATGTCGTCTATCGGCATGTCGGCACGGGCGAAATGATTATCGCGGGTCTGCGTGGCGATTTGGATGTCAATAAAACTAAATTGGAACACGCCCTTGATGCGGTCGGTCAATTGGAAGAAGCCACCGACGACGACCTGCTTCGCCTCGGCACCCAGCGCGGTTATGTCCATTCATGGGGGCATCCGGCGCGTTATATTGGTGACCTGTCCCTCACCACCGTGCGAAATTTCATCGGCGGTCAAAAAGAAGACACCACCGATTCGATTAATGTCAATTACGGGCGCGATTTCACCTGCTCCATGCTCGCCGATATTGCGATGGCCCAAGAAGGCTACATCGCCCCCGACGGTCAGCCCCTCATTGAAAAGCGCGGCATTGAGGTCGGCAATATTTTCCAACTCGGCTATCACTATTCAACCAAGATGGCAGACGCGGTCTTTGTAGATCAAGACGGCAAAGAGAAACCCTACTATATGGGTTGCTATGGCATTGGTTTGGGCCGAACAATGGCGGCAATTGTCGAAATCTACCACGACGACAAGGGCATCATTTGGCCCGACGCGGTTGCGCCCTATCAAGTCCATTTTGTGTCATTGGCAGGTGTCGAAGCACAGGCCGCCGAAGTTTATGCCCAATTGAACGCCGCTGGCATCGAAGTTCTGTGGGATGACCGCGACGTGTCGGCGGGTGTCAAATTTGGCGATGCCGACCTGTTAGGCATTCCAGTTCGGTTGGTCATCTCCAAACGCACCCAAGATAAGCTAGAATGGAAGCGGCGCGACAGTAATGCAAGCGAATTAGTAGATTTGCAGGAAGCGCTAGTGAGGCTAAAAAATTGACCAATAAACTCTGGGGAGGGCGCTTTGCCGATTCCCCCAACGCTCAAATGCGTGCCCTCAATGATTCCATCAGCTTCGATAAAGTCCTCTATGCCGCCGACATTCATGGCAGCGTGGCGTATGCGTGGGCACTTTCGCGGGCTGGCATCTTAACCGAGCAAGAAGCCCAAATTATCGAACATGGCCTCGAAAGAATTTTGGAGGAATTTGAAACCGACCACTTCCAATATGTCGAGAGTGATGAGGATATTCACACCGCCGTCGAGCGCCGCCTGACCGAAATTGTCGGGACGGTTGCGGGTAAGCTGCACACCGGACGCAGTCGCAACGACCAAATTGCCACTGATATTCGGCTGTGGCTGCGTGATACCTGCTCCCAAATCGAGGGGATGCTTATCAATATCCAGACCGTGTTGGTAGAGCGTGCCGAACCGCATGTCGAAACCATCATGCCCGGTTTTACCCACATGCAGCCTGCCCAACCGATTACCCTTGCCCATTGGCTGATGAGTTTCTTCTGGATGTTGCAACGTGACCGCGAACGCCTCAACGACGCCCTCAAGCGCATCAATATATCGCCGTTGGGGTCAAGCGCGTTGGCCGGGACACCCTATCCAATTGACCGCGAAAATCTTGGCTCAAATTTGGGTTTTGCAGGTGTCACCCACAACAGCCTCGATGGCGTATCCGACCGTGATATGATTGCCGAATTTCTATTTGTCGCCAGCATGATCGGCCTCCACCTCAGCCGCCTTGCCGAAGATGTCATTCTCTACAGCAACCCAATTTATGGCTTTATTCGCCTGCCGGATGCCTACAGCACAGGGTCAAGCATCATGCCCCAAAAACGCAATGCCGACCCGATGGAATTGGCTCGTGGCAAATCAGGCCGCATGATTGGCAATCTGACGGGCCTTTTGATCACCCTCAAAGGCTTGCCCAGTACCTATAACAAAGATTTGCAGGAAGATAAAGAGCCGCTGTTCGATACCGCCCGCACTCTCGATTTACTGCTGCCTGTCATGGCGGGGATGCTCGAAACGCTAGAATTTATCCCCGAAAAAATGCGGGATGCCTTAGATGAAGGCTTGTTGGCAACTGAATTGGCGGATTGGCTCGTCGGGCAGGGGATGGCTTTTCGGGAAGCTCATCATATCGTCGGTCAAGTCGTGCGGCAGGCCGAAGAACGCGGACTGGCCCTTTCCCAACTACCCTTAGCCGATTATCAGGCGATTTCGCCGCTGTTTAATGAGGATGTCTATGGGGCACTTGATTTTTCAGCAGCCGTAAACAAGCGTAAGGCGACAGGCGGCACTTCAGCCGATGCAGTGCGCCACCAAATCGCCCGTGCGCGTATTTTGCTGAGTCGTTAGTATTGATAGGCCGCGATATATAGGCCCTCGGCATCACGTAAAATGGCGCTATCGCCGCTGTTGTTCCAAACCGAATTATCCGAACACCAATAGACGGCATTAAATGTATCTTGACCACAGCCGGAATAGAGCCGCAAGGTTTGTTCCGGCGCGATGGTCACCGCCCCAAACGTGTAGTTATTATTGGCGGCGTCCTCCAATGTAAACCCATCCATATCCACTACCGCCGACCCTTTATTTTGAAATTCGACATATTCCCCGTTCAAATTTTCATCATCCGGGCCGGCAGGGTCATAGCTGATAAAGCGGATTAGCACATCGGCTGAGGCAGGTTTCCAGATGCCAACCCCGGCGGTTTGGGCTGCTTGTTCTGCCAGCAAAAAATACTGTTCATAGCGCATATTCGGCGGCACGGAATAGGTATTAGCCAATCCCTGCGACAATATTTCCTGATTAACCAGCACATCCCCTAGCCAAATATAAGCCAGCGTGCGCCCATATTGATCGGTGCTTTCTTGGTCAAATTCAATTTCGACCCGTTTGCCGTCCAACCGATTCTTTAAAAAATTGGCAGCTTCGCTATAAAAAGGTTGTTCGCGTTCAGGGGTATTAATTCCAATGAGGCGAACACGGTCGCCATTGTCCAAATCCACCGTATCCCCATCAATCACATCGTCTATGGTGGCGCTGGTCAAGTTGGCAGGTTTGGCTGGATAGCCGAAATTCGTATTGGTGGTGCCGTTATTGGTATTGTTGGTGGTATTCTGTCCACCATTGTCAGAAGAGCCACCTTCTTCGGTGCAAGCCAATAGTCCAAATGGCAATAGCAACAAAATGCCCAAAATTAGCCAGCGTTTCATTCCGTGCCTCCACTGATTTGTGTTACTATAGGCCAACTGTAGCCGATAATCTCAATTTCTTCCACCAAAACCTATGGACAAACCGTTACGATTTATTCACATCACCGATACCCACATCGGGCCATCACCGGACTATCTGCTGCGTGGCTGCCATACCTATGCCGCGTTGGACGCACTGGTCACCCACCTAAACCATGACCTCCCATTTGAACCAGATTTTGTCTTACATACGGGTGATGTGGCCTACGATCCCGATCCCGCCGCCTATCCATTGGCCCAAAGCCTACTAAGCGGCTTCAAATATCCGATTTATTATGCGCGTGGCAATCATGATGACCCCGACACCATGCGCCAGACCTTGCCCAATTTACCGACAGGCACAGGTCGTCTGGATTACGATTTCACCATCGGCGATTTTCATTTCATCGTGCTGGATTCGTTCGGACACGTTCAGCCTGCGGGCTACTTAGAGGATGATCAACTGGCGTGGCTACAAAAAACCTGCCAAACCTCGACGGCCCGTTCACTCGTGATCGTGCTGCATCACCTGCCCGTCCAAACGGGTGTGGATTGGTATGATGCTCAAATGGTGATCGAAAATCATGACGCCCTCTTTGCCATTTTGCGCCCATTTCAAAATCGAATTCGGGGTCTATTTTTCGGACACATCCATCGCGGCAGCACCACCCTACGCGACGGGATTTTATGTAGCAGCGCCCCCGCTGTCAGTATGCAATTACAGTCTTGGCCCACCCAGACCGATATTCGAAGCGATGCCGCTACCCCGTCCGGTTTTAATGTCGTCACGCTGACCCATGAGCAGACTTGGATTACCCAGCACCATTTCACGAAAGGTGAATAACATGCCGCTGGCCGACACCCATTCAGTGCGTTTTTTGTGCGGCGAGTATCAATTGGTGGGCATCTATTACACCGCCCAAACCGATACCCCCGCCCCATTTGCCCTATTTTTGCATGGCCTCCCCGGGTCGGAGAAAAATCACGACCTTGCCCAATTCCTCCGCGCCAACGGCTGGCATGTCTTGGTGCTACATTTTGCGGGAGCATGGGGCAGCAATGGGGATTACAGTTTTGAGGGCCAAATTACCGATACCGCCGCTGCCCTCGACTTCGCCCTTTCTGCCGATGCCCCCGTCGTCATAGACCCCCAAAAAATCGCCGTCATGGGTTACAGCATGGGTAGCCGCGCCGCCTTGTTCGCCACCGCCACCGATACCCGCATTCAGCGCGTGATATCCATTGCAGGCTTCAGCGATTTCAGCGAATCCATGCTCTCCCGCGAATTTTTGGACAACGCCGCGCCGTTTTTGCAGGGTGTCACCCCTTCCTCACTGGGGATACAGTTTTTGGCGCTGGGTGAAGGCCTACAACCGACCGATGCCGTGAAGCAAATCGCCCCGCGTCCAGTCTTGATCGTCCACAGTCCTGCTGACGAGATGGTGCCGTTTTATCACGCTGAAAATTTTAGTGCGGCCTCCAGCGGGCATGTGGTACGGGCCGAGATTCAAGGCGCGACCCATATGTTTGCCCAGCATCGTTCTGAACTTATCCATGCCATTTGGGAATTCCTAAAGGACTAGTCGGCATGAATCGTCTCGAATCGGGCTTACTAATCTTCAGCAACCCAACGGGCACAATTTTAGTGATAAAATGAAGGCACTTTATCCCCAACAGAATCGAGCGAATTAAATGGGCGTTGATACCGCGATTAATTTCCCCTGCCTACCCAAAGACCACCTGACCACCGAGGGCATTATCGAGCGCCTCAAAGGTCGTGATCGCGCCGAAAAAATTATCCAATATTATCGTGAGCAGGGGGATCACCGCCCCGAAAGCGAAATCGGCTTCGAGATGACCCGCCGCGCCTCCGATGGCACTGAAAGCACCGAACTGGTCACCGTTGATGTTTTGCTGAACGCCGCCGCCGAATTAGAGGGCTTCAGTCAATATTGTGTCGGCTGTCCCGCCAATCGCACCGGCAAACCTTTTGGCTGCATCGGCTATATCAATTACCCCATCTCGCAGCAGGCCGAGCTTTGGATGCTGAAACAGCTTCCCGGCCCAGAATATCCCGTCCTCTTTTTGATGCTGCAAAAGGGTGTCAACGAATTTGGCTACACGGGCGAAACAGCACGTGAATTACGCAATCAAGTCGGCGTCTTTTTTGAATCGGCAGATACCTTTGGGCGGCAATTCTCCGAATTCAACGCCACCACCGATTCACTGTTTGAGATGACCTTCATGCTTGGCCCGATCCAACCCGGTCACGCCGCTATGCTGTTGTTATTCTACGGTGCGATTTCACGGAAGGGCCTCGACCCCGCCACGATTATGGCCCTATCCAGCAACCCCGATGCGCGTGAAACCCTCTTGGAGCAACACCCCTTCCAGATGCAAATCGAACAAGGGGACGACCATTCCATTCGCGACCTCAAGATGTTTTTGCAGAGCCTCTATCTGGCCTATCGCCTCAATGTTGCCTTGCTGCTGGATGTATAGACAAAAATCCCCTCTCCCAACTTGGCATATCGAGAGAGGGGCTATTGTGATCCTGACGTTAATGGGCTTGCCTAGATTCAGCACGGCGGCTTTAGCCCCGTGTCTAAAATTAACCGATATTTTCGGCTTCAACCTCTGCTGCATACTCCCGATTAAACTGGGTGTGATACAACTCCGTATACAACCCGCCCTTTGCCAGCAATTCGACATGGGTGCCGCGTTCGACCACCTGCCCGCGATTCATCACCAGAATCAAGTTGGCCTTCAAAATCGTGCTGAGACGATGGGCAATCACCACGCTGGTACGCCCCTGCATCACTTTTTCAAGCGCAGCCTGAATCAACGCCTCCGACTGCGAATCGAGATGTGAGGTCGCTTCATCCAAGACTAGAATGCGGGGATTTTTCAGCAGCACCCGTGCGATGGCGATACGTTGTTTTTCGCCCCCACTCAGCCGATAGCCGCGTTCGCCCGCCACCGTTTCATAGCCCTCTGGCAGCGCCGCAATAAAATCATGGATATTCGCCGCCCGACACGCCGCCTCAATTTCATCTTGGGTGGCATCCGGCTTGGCATACAGCAAATTCATCCGCAGTGTGTCATGGAATAAATACGTTTCCTGTGTCACCATGCCAATCTGCTCACTCAGTGATTTGAGTGTGACATCGCGTAAATCATGCCCATCAATCAAAATCCGGCCTTCGGTGGGGTCATACAGTCGCGGCAGCAAATAGGTAATCGTCGTCTTGCCTGCCCCGCTTGGCCCGACCAATGCCACCAACTGCCCCGGCAGAATGTCGAAACTTACCCCATCCAATGCCCATGTCCGTGCCTGCGATTTTTCGACGGATTCAGCGGACGGGTCATTGCCATTTTCAGCAGTCCCATTGCCATTCGCGGCGGCCTTAGTTTTGGGTTTGCCTGCATCATCATCCGACAGCACCTTTTTGACGCTTTCCATGCCGTGCCGTTCGACTTCCGACAAAAAGCCCACCGTCCCCGCGTCGTCATAATCAAAACTGACCTTCTCAAACGTGACCGCCCCTTGCACATCTTTCAACGCCACCGCGTCGGGTTTCTCAGCGACTTCCAGCGGCATATCAAGAATTTCAAACACGCGCTCAAAGCTAATCATCGAGGTCACAAAATCCACTGGCGCATTCACCAATGCCTGCAATGGGCCATAAAGCTGACTGAGCAACGCCGCGAACGCCACAATCGTCCCAATCGAGAACGACCCGTCCAGCACCAGCCGCCCCCCGATATAGTAAACAATCGCTGTACCTGCCGCCCCGATAAGGCCGAGGAAAGCAAAGAACATACTCCCGCTGACGGCCTGCTTGACCCCCGCATCCCGCACCCCGGCGGCGCGTTTACGAAATCGCTGATCTTCATCATCCGCCCGACCAAACAGTTTGACCAGCATCGCCCCGCTGATATTAAGCGTCTCATTCATCAGCGCGTTCATTTTGGCGTTTTCGCTCATCTGCTCTTTGGTGATCTTGCGGAGAATGGGGGTCATGCGCCGCGCCGGAATAATAAACAGCGGCACGACCATCAACCCCAACAGCGTCAACCGCCATTCCAGTGCCAGCATCACAATCAGGGTTGCCACCACCATTGTCGAATTGGTCACGATGCTGACCAATGTCGTATTGACCGCCCGCTGTGCGCCCACCACATCATTATTCAGGCGGCTCATCAATTCACCTGTCTTGGTATTGGTGAAAAACCGCAGTGACATACGTTGCAGATGATTAAATAGCGCCGCCCGTAAATCAAAAATCAGTCCCTCGCCAATAGCCGAATTGAGCCAGCGTTGAAACACCAACACCGTCGCATTGACCAGTGGAATAATCATCAACAGCACCGCCAATGCCGTCAGCAAATTCACATCTTCATTCGGCAGGGCGTTGTCAATCAATTCGCGCAAAATCAGCGGCGACACCAACCCCAGCACCGAGGAAATCAAGATCGTCACCAGCATCCATAGTATCTGCTTGCGATACGGACGCGCATAACGGAATACCCGCTTCAATAACGGCCATGTCAGTCTTTCGGGTTTGGCCCCGTCCGACATGTAAATCATCCGAAACCAACCACCATCATGAAACATGTGCAGCACTCCCCCAAGTTCATTTACCTACAATCAAGTAGAAGTATTGTACAGCCTGCCCGCCAGAGAATCACCTAGACAAAGGGGCAGGATAAATGGCTAAATCTCAAATGGCTATGTTATGATGTTAGTGAAATCGTGTTTTGGAGGAATATGATGGTCGAATTGGTTATGGAAGAGGAGTTGGTGGAACGGCTGCAAGCCATTGCCCAACGGGAAAATCGCTCCCTAGAAGCGGTTTTACAATCGTTACTCGAACTCTATGAATCGCTGCCGAACCACCCCAAAGAGTTGATTGATCCACTCGATGCCCTAGTAGATAGCTTAGACACCGACCTGACAGATTTGTCTACCACTGTCCGCGAAACGATGACGGAATACTATCGGAAGAAATATGGCAATCCTGATTGATACCAACTTTATAGTTGCAATGGCCTCTCCAAAAGATAGTAATAACGGGGGTGCAAAAAAGATTCTGCCCCTTATCCGAAAAGAGGAACTGATTGTATCGGCTTCAGCTCTGGGGGAGCTTTTCTATATGGTGACAAATCGCCTCAACTATGATCAAGCCATTCAAACATTTGCATTGGTTCGCCAAGCCTTCAAAATTCGAGATTTAACAGAACCCGATATGGTACGAATGCAGCAAATTATGATCCAATATCGGAGCGCCGAGTTCGATTTTGTAGACGTATCTATCATGGCACTTGCCGAAAGACTCAATATCCAAAAAATCTGTACGTTTGACCGCCGCGATTTTTCGATTTTCAATCCGACCCATTGCACACATTTTGAATTGATACCGAACTGAAATAACCTATTTTTGAGGGGGCCCGACTTGCCGTATCTATGGTAAGATGCAGGGGATTATTGGTGGTATGAAATAGGGTGATCTACTTATGCCAAATTCCTCGCGCAGTCAGCTTGAAAGCCGCGTTATCATCTTGGCGCTCACCATTTTCCTCCTCAGCATGATCCTCTATACCCTGTTGCCTGTCCTCACCAATTTCGATGTACCCTTCCCACCCAACGCCGTCCTCGTCGTCTTTGCCGGAATTTTGCTCATGCTCTATTTTTTCTGGCTAAAAGTGGAAATCGCCTTAGTGACAGGCTGTTTGCTGCTGGCGATGTCCGTCGGGTCGGCCCTTTCGCGGCAGGAAAATTTGGTAAAGCTCTACAACGACTACACCAATGAATCCACCGACATCGCGTGGCCCATCATTCCGATTATTATCGGCCTCGCCTTTTTTGTCATCCATCTGCTGAAATTGCAGCACCGCGCCAAGATTATCCGCCACCTCGACCCTGATAGTTGGGCCTTAGCGCCGTCGGTGGTCATTGTTTTTGGCTCATTTTTCCTCTTGGTGGAATCATTTCTAACCGAATGGGCACAGCAGGGCGCGGTCTTGACCGTCTTGATTATCGTGATTGACAGCATCCTAATCGTGCGCGAAATGAAATCCATCCGCGCCAGTGTGCTGTCAGACTCAGATGTTCAAGCAAAAGGTACGACAAAGAAATTATAAAAAATGCCAAAAGAGAATGAGATATGAAGAACAAAACGGTTTTTGGGACAATTTTAATGGCAGTAGGGTGTATATGTTTGGTGAATATCGGAATTAGAGGAATCCCCAACAAATATTCTTATGCTAACGACAATACACCAACACCTGAACCTACCATTTCCCTTCCGCTTATTACAGCCAACAATGCCCAAAACATCCGCCCATTGATGAATTTCAATCTCAACCAAAATGCAAATGCCGTATGGTCACCAATAGGTTCTCTATTGGCAATATATGCGGAACAAGGTGTTCAAATTATTGATATTGCTGATAGAAGTATCGCTTTTCCCTTTTTTGAGGCCAGTCCTGTCACAACTTCCGTTCTTTTCAGCCCAGATGGTCAAATATTGGCTCAAGGGGCGTCTGATGGAAGTATACATTTGTGGGATGTGGTAACAAATACAGAGACTCAAGTTTTGGTAGGACATGAATTTGGAATTTCCGCTATGGCCTTCAGCCCAGATGGAAAATTACTGGCCTCGGCTGATTTTGAAGGAAATACCATTGTATGGAATATGGAAACCTATGAGCAGGTCAATCAATTTGAACATGCACCACCTAATTCAATTAACGACCTAGCATTTAGCCTTGATGGAAATGTGCTGGCTATTGCAGCCATCTTGGGTGGCATCCAAATGAAAGATTTAACCACAGGTGAACGTTTCGACAATGAACTTACGGATGATGGTATAACTGCTTTGGCGTTTAGTCCTGATGGAAAATATTTGGCTTATGGGCAGCCAACTGGTGTGATCCGTGTATGGGGTGAAGATGGCTGGAAAACGTCTCTTGCTTTACTCCGCAGTCATAGGGGCAAAATAACCGACTTGGTATTTAGCCCAAACAGTGAGCTTTTAATATCGGCTGGTGAGGATGGGACTATTCGAATTTGGGAGGCATCTACCGGAAATGAATTAATGGTATTGCTTTCCCACAACGGCCTTATCAATGATATTTCCTTTGGGTTGCAGGGTAGCGTGATATCATCTGCGGGCCAAGATGGGCAGGTAATTCTATGGGCAATCCCCCAATAGGTAGATATATCCTTTATAATTGTCTGTAGGAGGCCCTATGGCAGTGACAATCTTACCCATCGACATCATCATCTCAGACCCAACTATCCGTGATGGTCAACCCATCATCAAAGGTACAAACCTTCGTGTGATTACCTTAATATCGAGCCATCTGTATCGTGGTCTATCGCCCGAAGAATTAGCGACCAATTTTGATCTTGATTTAGGTCAAGTCTATGCCGCCCTTGCTTATTATTATCAGAATAAGACAGAAATTGATACAGAAATTCGGTTAGATTCAGCGAAAGCAGAGACTCTTTTAGCCGAACTTGAACAACAGGGGAAACTAATCCGCCTTGAGTGAATTACGTTTCTATTTCGATGAAAGTGTCGAACTCGCCGTTAGTGAACAACTAGCGGTAGGAAAAATTGATGTGGTATCCGCCCATAGTCTCGAAAAATTGGGCGATGAGGACGTAAACCATTTGCAGCGTGCTACAGAAATGGGCCGCATTTTATGCACCTACGATAACGATTTCCTAGTCCTCGCCACTGAAGGGGTTGAGCACGCTGGAATTGTTTACGCTCACCAGCAAAAAACCTCTATCGGGGATTGGGTGCGTGGAATTCGGGCGTTGCATACTCGTCTGACTGCCGAAGAAATTCGGGGGCAAGTAGTTTTCCTCTCCCTGAAATAAAATAAAAAACGTGCCCACTGCGAAGCGCCTATTCATCGGTAGGGGTAGGGCTAAGACCTACCCAATTTCAACCTTGCCAAAGCGCAACTGACCCGAACTTTCAGCTAGTTTCAGCACGGCGGCTTTAGCCCCGTGTTCTGACCGTATTTTGGCCCTGTTCACCCCTAAAACAAAAAACGCGCCCTCCCTCTTGAGCGCGTCCTTTGTTTCCCTCTGTTCTAGTTCTACTGCTTGGGTGATAGACTCCCTAGATCACTGACCCAAGCATCCCGTTTTTCAATTGGTCATCCAGCCAGTCCGCAATATACGGATAGCGATAGATGCGGCCCTTGTACGCGGCGTCGGCGGCAATCATGCTATAGACCACCATGCCAAGCGGCAGGACGAACACGCTGAATATCACCAATCCGACCAAGAGCAGGACGAAGAAGAGTAGGAACGGGATACCAATCAGCACAAGACTTAACAGCGCCGAAATTGCAATGAGTGTCCCCAAGACCAGCGTCCCCGCCAGCAGCAACACCAGCGCCCCGATGGTACCCACGACCTGAATCGTGAAGGCTTGCAGCGCATGGAAGGCCACAAACTCGGATTTATTGCGGAAGGCCAGATAAATCCCCAGCGGAATCAGCACCGACAGCACCACACCGGGGAAGGCAGCAATCGCCACTAAGATTGTCAGCAGAGCGCTCCCGTGTGCAATCGCGGCCCATGTCCGTTCGGTATCTTGCACTTCACCCATTGAGGCGCGGGTCTGATAGCGATGCTTGGGCGGCATCTTGACATTCATCTCACGAAAATCCCACTGCCGTTTTTGTTTCTGGCTATCCCCAACACGGGGCTGAGGTGGCGGCGCGTCATGGTAGAGGTTTTGACGATAATACTTGCGCTCATATTCCCGCACAATCGCATCGTCATCTGCAACCCCCTGCATGGGCGGTTCATTGGTAGGTGGGGCATCTTCCAAGCGTGAACCAATCCGCACCGGAATCGGGATCGCCCCATCATCGTTTGGTTGATAATTCCAATCCTGTTTGGGTTCGCCATTGCCACCTTCAGCAGATACTACTGGGTCAATGGTCTTATCATAGTCGCTCATACACTACTCCTCTACCGGATTCCACAGATTATGTGTGTGGTGTTGATTCTCTGTGTTTGTTCATTCATTGTTCTCAAACATCTATACGCAGGCTTTTAAATTGGGTTGCAGGGTTATGAAAAATTCCCTCAATGGCTTGACGCTAATCCCGTCTTGGCGCACAATTTGTAAGTGCTTGAAGGGGGATTTCAAGGACGAAAAGGTTTGGAAGATTAATATGAGCAACCCATTGGAATACAAAGTACAAGACTTATTTGAGGCGTTCGTCTTTATGCGCCGACAGGGAGCCGCCCCTGACCACGCCCTACAAGAACTCAAACGTCTGCGCCCTATCATTTCCACTGCCGAACGCGAACAAATCGCGGGTCTCATTCGCCAATGGGAAATGAATGAAGGCTTGCATCACCCCCCCAATCCAAATGCCAAAATTAGCCCGCCCCCACCGCCAAAGCCAGCCATGCCCCCCTCTGCCGACGCCGATATTGCCTGTCCACAATGCGGCAAAACCAACCCGCCCCACGCCGGTTATTGTTATGCCTGCGGAACGCTGTTGGTCAAAGCCGGTGTCGCACAGGGAACGCAGCAATTGATTGTCGAGGACGAGGGTCTTATCGGCACGACCTTTGGCAGCCTGTCCAATTTGATTCTCAAAGTACAGGGATTTGATAACGACCAGATCAAACTGGTCATGCAAGATTCCCAAGAGATGATTATGGGGCGTACTGCCGCCGACAGCGTGTTGGTTCCAGACGTAGACCTGACCAAATTCAACGGCAAAGATATGGGGGTATCCCGTGTCCATGCCACCCTGCGCTATCGAGATAACGCCATCACCATCACCGATATGGGCAGTGTCAACCACACCTATCTGAATGGCGAACGGGTCTATCCGCAAGAAGTCCGTGTGCTGCGGGATGGCGACGAATTGAAGTTAGGGCGCTTGGTCATCAAGGTTCTGTTCGAGAAACAACTCCGCCGTATCCGTCCAACTACACCGAGCCAATAATCCCAGAATTTTCTCTCATGGGAAATTCATCTTACTTTTACCGGAATCTCAGCCACCTGCCTTAATCTATTCACATCACGTTCCTGTGGTGGTTGTGACGGTACATGGAATGCAGATATGTAAATTTGATGGAACGTCGATTCAATATCAGAGATGCGCGTCACTGATATTGGAAAAATAAAAACACCGTACTGGCTGTCCCCCCTCGCCAGTGCGGTGTTTTTATTGAAACAGACCGGATTTAGCCGACCTGCACTTCCCGATTGACCACATTTCGATATTCATTTCGCAGTAGCGCATCCAGCATAATCTCAGCGGCTTCAGCGGCAACGGCCTCCTGTGCTTCGAGCGTGCTGGCTCCCAGATGCGGGGTATGAATAATTCCCGAAAGCCCAATCAGTGGGTTATCTTTTTCTGGCGGTTCTTCCGTATAAACATCCAATGCCGCCCCGGTGATTTTGCCGCTTTTGATGGCTTCAGCCAGATCGCCTTCATTGACCAGACTACCACGTGCCGCATTAACCAACCGCACCCCATCTTTCATCTTGGCGATATTCTCGGCATCAATCAGGCGTTCGGTTTCCGGCGTCACCACCGTATGCAATGTCAGATAGTCGGCCTGCGCCAAAATATCATCTAAAGGCAGCAGAGCAACATTCAGCGCCTTTGCTACCTCTTTTGAGACATACGGGTCATAGGCGATAACGTTCATTTCAAAGGCCATTGCCCGTTTGGCGACCGCCTGCCCCACGCGACCAAACCCGATCACGCCGAGTGTCTTGCCGCGCAGTTCCGTGCCCATAAACGCCTTACGTTCCCATTGCCCTTCCAGCATGGAAATTTGCGCCTTCGGGATATGCCGTGCCAACGCCAGCATCAACGCCATCGTGTGTTCAGCGGTGGCGACGGTGTTTCCCGCCGGGGTATTCATAACCGCGATGCCGAGTTCGGTGGCTTTGATGAGATCAACATTATCCACGCCGACCCCGGCCCGAACAATCGCCTTGAGCTTGGTAGCCCGCTGCAACAATTCAGCATTAGCTTTTGTTCCACTGCGGATAATCATGCCATCCGCGTCCTCTATCGCTGCCATAACCTCGTCGCGGGTCATTTTGGCCGCAGCTTGAATGCTCACCCCTTCAGCTTTCGCCAACAGGTTGAGACCGATTTTTTCTAAACTATCGGGAATGAGAATGTGCGGCATCTAGTTCGCCCCATTTCCTTTGTGATGAGTCGCCAGATAATCATCAATATTGGCGAACAGTTCTTCCATGTGTGTCGGTTGCATATCGCCCATATGTGCAATACGGAAGGTGCGATCCTTCAATTTGCCATACCCATCGGCGATCTCCATGCCCCGCCCACGCAAAAAGCTGTTGAGCGCCTTGATGTCTACCTTCAGTGTATTTTCAAATACGGTCAGGGTGGGTGAGCGATACCCTTCCGGTGCCAGCAGGCCAAAGCCCACATTGGTACCCCACGCACGGGTCATTTCCGCTAAGTGTTGATGACGGGCCATGCGGCTCGGGATGCCTTCCGCCAGAATATCATCCAGTTGCTTATCCGCCGCGAACATTAGCGAGACGGGCGGCGTAGCGGGGGTGTTATTCTTTTGGTGGTGTTTATCCATTTCAACCAGATCGAAGTAGTAGCCGCGATTCTTGACCGTCTTGGCGCGATCCAACACCGCCTGCGAAATCGTCCCAAAGGCCATGCCGGGGGGCAGACCAAAGGCTTTTTGGGTGCTGGTCAGGCAAATATCAATGCCCCATTCATCCACAAACAACGGCGCACCCATATAGCAGCTTACTGTGTCCACCAAAAACAGCGTATCTTGGTAGCCTTCCATCACTTTGGCATATTCCGCCATCGGGTTAATCACGCCCGAACTGGTTTCGTTATAGACACAGGCCACCGCGTCATAGTGGTGTTGTTTCAGGGCATCCGCTAATTGTTCAGCGACAATCGGCAGACCCCAATCCACTTCCAACACATCCACCTGTTTGCCATTCAGTTGGCTCACTTCGGCCCATCGTTCACTGAATGAACCACACACCAGATGCAAAATCCGGCCCTCATCACGCACACAGTTACGCGAGGCGGCTTCCCACACCCCGGTACCCGATGATGTGAAGATAAACACGCGGTTTTGTGTATAAAAACTCTCCTGCAATTTGGATTGCAAACGACCATAAAGGTCAGCAAAGGCTTTGGAACGGTGTCCAATCATCCATTCAGTTTGCGCCTGCAAAATTTCTTCGCGCACTTCGATTGGGCCGGGGATATACAAACGAACATGATCAGGCTTCTGCGTCATACGAGTACAGGTCTCCTTAAATAAAACTGTCGTTGTGCAAACCGATCGTCATTTATTGATGATCGGCAAGGGCTTGTTTCAATTCCATAATCGGCACAATCACCGCCGGGTCAGCACCATAGCCAATCGCCGTGTAAAAACTCAAATAATCGCCAAATTGAATGGCCTGCATCATCTGCGAAATGGGCGAATTGCCAACTGGGGTAAAGCGGTCAATCATAATGCCATTTTGCAGCAGGAGATTGAGCGTCAATTCATGCCGCAAATGATTTCGCGGGTGGTCATATTGGGGCGACGCGATAAACATCACCGACAGCTTGCCGAGAACTTCCTGTGGAAAATTCACGCCAACCACGCCGTTATGATTCATTTCGGGGATGGGGTCATGCACCGCGAAGGATTTACTGTTTTCATTCAATTGCCCCTTCCAACGCCGCGCAACGGGTTCAAAAATGCCTGCCCCAACAAACACCGGGACACGGCCCATGTATTGTCCGGCCTGACGTTTCGCCGGGTTCGACATCGCCGGGACATTCACCCCATATTTTTCGCGGTGAACCTTCAGATTGGCAACCGCCTCAGCAATTTGTGGCGCGACATCTTTCATCCAACCCGCCCGTGATGCCAATCCCAGCAGCATCCCAAACGACCAGCCAATGGCGGCACGTGGTTGGTCAATCGCGGTCGAAAACGACCACAACGTTTGCCCATCCTGTTTGGCTTTCGCGGCCAATTTGCCACCCGTCGTCAGCGCCAAAAGACGTGCCCCGCGTGACTTGGCAGCATCATACGCGGCAAGGGTTTCTTCGGTATTGCCGGAAAAGCTGCTGGCAATCACTAAGGTATGTTCACCTTGCACCCACGCTGGCAAATCGTAGCCCCGGATAATCAAAATTGGCACGGGCGAGCTTAAACCAGCGACGGCTGCCAATAAATCACCACCGATCGCCGAACCACCCATCCCGCTGATAATCACTTGGCGGATGTTGGGTAAATAGGCTGGCAGGGGTTGGGTTTGGGCGTGTGCCCATGCGGTTTCAAATTGTTCGGGCAGTCCATCAATATGACCTAACATATTGGTGACGTCTAACTGCTGTATCTGTTGTAGGTCATCTAAATTCATCGACTTCTCCTAATGTGGTTTGTAAAAAAACCGACATGCGCGTGATTGTAGCATGTCGTTTTGGGCAATACGATCTGTGAATTTAGGCACAATAACGAAATTTCTCCTCAGATAATTGCCCTCCTGAATGTTTTGGGAAGGCGTAGATTTTTCCTTTTTGCGCCACCGACTCAAGCTGACCCGCCCTGCCTTTATCCCACTAGCGTTTTTTGCGTTTAGCTTTTTCGGCTTCGGCCCGTGCCAAAATCTGCGCTATATCCGACTTGTTGGGTTCTGGCATGGGTGGCGGTTGAGATTTGGACGGCGCAAGCGGCCCTGTACCATCACCACTCACTTGGGCCTGCTCCTCAAAATCTTTGCCAGCGGCTTTGGCCCGCACCTTAAATTCCTGTTCAAGTGTGCCGTCCTGTTCCATCTCCCAATAAATCATTTTCCAGTACAGCACCTTACCATACCGTTCGGCAGCCTCGCGTACCACCGGGTCTATGTCATTAATCAATGCCGTTGCCAAATGCGGCAGGGCCAGTGGATTATTAAAATTAGCCAGTTCAATCGCCGCGTTTTTGCGGTTCTCGCGGTTCGGGTCTTCCAGCAATCGTTTGGCCCAAATCGTGATATTCACATCAGCCGGAACCGGCGGCGGCGTGCGTTTGTTCGACAGTGCTTCGCGCAGTGGCCCCATATTGGATGAGGACGCATCTATCCCCCCTGACATCGCGCTACCCATCACCAATCCGCCCGTCAGTGGGCCAGCGATCAACGTCGCGCCAATCCCCATTGCGGTTGCCGTTGTAATTCTGCGACTTGCCGCATCTTGTTGGGATTTAATCATGGCATTATCCATGCTGGTTTGCATCCGACGCAATAATTCAGCTTCACGCGGATCAACCAGATTGGCGATTTCACGGTCAATCCCAAAAAATCGAAACACTTCGTTAATCGTAGAATAACCGGATTGGCTGGCCTGATGGATTTTCTTCCCGGCCCATTGAATAGCCTGTTTGACAGTGGCATCGGTCTCCACCTTATAGCGTTCACCCAGCACCGTCAAAGCGCGGGTTTCCTCTACCATGCCCAACACGCGAACGACATTCAGGCGGGTTTCTGGATTTGGGGCATTCACCCCCTGCAAGAGTGCTTCAAATTTCATCTGCAAAATTCCCCGACTAATCACCGATAGTTTTATTCTACTCATCTCCTCCATCTTACCAATACCCCAAATTTTTCGGGGGATTCTTTGGCGTCATTTTCAACTATCATAAAGAGTATCCCCACCATCAATTCAAACATCTAACAAACATGGGGAAAACGTCCCTAAAACGTTATCTTCGTGCGGAGTTAAGTTTTGTGAAAAATATCCCAAAATATGATATTTAGCTTGATATTGTAAGCACTCTTCCCTTTTAATTAAAACATAGCATCAATTCCAAGTCGGAAAATCCATGACTGCTTATTCAATATCAATGGAAGCACCCTTAAGTATGAATCTTCTGAATCAACTCCCGGATGTCATAATCAACACTTTAGAAGATGGGACAATTGTGGAGTGGAATCAGCGGGCGGAGGAAGTCTTTCACCAAAAACGTCAAACAATGGTCGGACAACCCATCACACAGAATATTCTGGTTTCCCCAAATGGCCGTAAATGGTGGGGGCAATTGCAGACCCTCCTCAAAGATGTGCCTTATTGGGAGGGTGAATTTCCTTTTGATATCAGCGATCATGAACAAATCTGGCTTTTTATTCGCGCCAAAGCCATCACACTCGACGACCATCAACCCGGTATCATGCTGATCGGGACAGACCTGCGCCACCATGAAATCCGTGATCGGGCAGTCTGGACGGCCCTCGACTTTTCGCATCATGAGCTGCACAACATCCTATCCTCGGTCGGGGACATGGTCTGTAAATACAACCTTTTCCAAAAGGCCATCGTTTTTGTCAGCCCCTCGTGTTTTAAATTGACGGGCTACACCGAAGACGAGTTTATTGATAATTCCGACCTGTTTCTCAACATCGTCTTGCCTGAAGACCGCCCTATGTTGGAGGAGGCAATCCGAACGATGCAGCCGACACAGGCCGTCAATTTGGATTATCGTATCCGCCACAAACAGGGCCACACCTACCGGGTACGCAACAGCATGACCCCCATCCTCGATGGTGACGACACGCTGGTAGATGTCATTTGCGCCATTACCGATATTACATCCTATTACGAACTGAGCGAATTAAAATCCCAACTCATTCGCATGGCCTCGCATGATCTCAAACATCCATTGGCGATTGCGATAGGCTACTTTGGCATCCTGCTGGAAGATATTGGCATGTTGTTGGATGACACCCAGCGCAGCATGACCCAATGGATCACCGAATCTCACGAAATGATGAACGGCATGTTGACCGAATTGGCGGATTTAGAACAGGTCGGCATGAAGGGGATTCAACACACCGAAAAAATGGATTGGCTGTCGCTGGTGGATAAAGTAATTGACCAATCGGCGCTCCAACTGGAAAATCATCAACATCAGCTTTCCCTTGACCGTCCCGCTACGCCCTTAACCGTCGAGGGTGAAGCCATCCGCCTCCATCAAGTCTTGTTTAATCTGGTTTCCAACGCCATCAAATACACCCCCGATGGCGGCAAAATCGTGGTGCGGGTATACATCGAAAATCAGCGGGTCTATACCGAAGTCCGCGACAATGGCTTCGGCGTTCCAATTGACTTCCGCACCAAGCTATTCAACCCCTTCTCGCGTGCCAAATCTTCCGAAACCTCCCATATTCCGGGAACAGGCTTGGGCCTCAGTTTGGTCAAATCCATTATTGAGCAACACGACGGTGAGGTCTATTATCGCCCCGAAAACCCCGGCAGCACCTTTGGTTTTTGGCTGCCATTCATTGAGGATTAATCCGACGGCGGCTATTCTTGGAACAAATTAAACACATACCCCATCACAATCCCCTGCGTTTCCAGATGGGTACGCAGTTTTTTGCGGGCATCGTGCAGCAATTTATACAGCGCGTTGCGATTCGTGCCCATCTGTTCCGCCACAATATCCATTGGGATACCCCGTAATGTAACCGCCTCCAACGCAGCTTTTTGGCGCTCGGTCAGCACTTCATCCAGCGCCTGTTGGATAATTTGCAGCACATTCACCTGTTCGGTAGCGCGTTCGGGGCTAACAATCTGGTTGTTATTATCCCCGCCCTCCAATTTCAACTGAAATTCCCCGTCGGCAGTCAGTTCATCCAAGCTAAAATCTTTATAACGGGCGCGACGCAGTTCACTAATCGCGGTGCGTGTCCCGATCTTCATCGCCCATGTCGTAAAACGGCTGTCCCCCCGAAACGAATCGAGGTTATCCAAAATACGCAGCGTGGCATCCTGCGAAAAATCCTCGGCCATCTGGCGCAGTTCTTCGCTGGATAGCTCACTCAGATCACTGCGTTCATGGCTCAGATAATACAAAATCCCCCGTCGCAAATACACTCGCAAATCATCCAGTGCTGCCGCCTGTGCCGATGAATCTTCATCCGTTAAGTCTACCAACCACTGTTCATTCGACCGTTCAACCGTCATGAATCCATATCTCCCCGCCTAGAAGAGCTTCTAAGCTGGATCGCCTCTAATCGTTCCAATAATTCGGTGGCAACCTGTTCCAAATCTTCAGGCCGATGCACATAATCGAGTGTCGCCGCCGGGATGATAAAAATAGGGCACGTCGTCCACGACTCCACCCATTCATCATACAGGCGGTTCAGTTCGGCCAGATACTCAATCGAAATCTGCCGTTCATAATCGCGCCCACGCATCGCAATCCGTTCCGCCAAAACCCCGACCGGCGCTTGTAAATAGATCAGCAGATGAGGCGGTGGCAAAAATACCCGTATCCCATCATACAAATCTCGATAGCATTGGTAATCCCGTTCCGATAGTTTACCCTGAAGGGCCAAATTTTTGGCAAATATCTCCGCATCTTCATAAATACTGCGGTCTTGAATCACGTGCCCCGGATGATCGAGCAATTTGCGGTGATGCTGTAAGCGCCGCGACAAAAAATAGACCTGCGAATGGAAGCTCCACCGCCCCATATCCGCATAAAAATCTTCCAGATAGGGGTTTTCGTCTACGGCCTCATAAAAAGGCTTCCAGCCAAGCCGTTCACCCAGCAATTGCGTCAGGCTGCTTTTCCCAACCCCGATATTGCCCGCCACCGCGATAAACCATTTTTGAGACGAATTGGATTGTGTCATAAATTTTCTATTACATCGTTCAACTAGCTAGCCCAAATTCAACCCGGCGGCTTATTGCCTATAACCTCTTATTCCCCTCTCCACTCAGTGGGGTTAGGGGTGGGGATGTATTGCCGTATTTCTTACCGAATGAGATCGCCTATTCAGCCGCCGAACTATCCCAAACGCGCTGCCGATTAGTCGCCATCTTTTCCAAATAGGCCGCTTCCAAATCCACCCCGGTATAATTGGCAATTTTCAGCAGATAGGCCAACACATCCGCCATCTCCAAACGCAATTTTTCGCTCGGCATGGGTTCGCGGTCTTGTTGATTACTTTTCCAATGCTGCACCACCGCCCGCGCCATCTCACCGATTTCCTCTTGCAGCAGCACAAAATTCAGGAACAAATCGGGGTTAAAATTTTTGGCCCTGTCCAACGCCCGATGAAACCGCTGAAAATCGCCCAACCGCAGCGCCGTCATATGCACATCAAGGTCGTTTGGCTCAACCATCGCAGGTTTCGCCGTTTCGACAAGGGCCGGCGTTTCGGAAACCAATCCCGGCAAGGTGGCTTGGCGTGGCCCTGTACCCAACACCCCGCGAATCGTGGCAATCAATTCGGCCCGCTGATTTTCGTCCTGCACCACATCAATATGATTGGTATCAATCGTCAGCACAGGCGCGGCGGTGTATTCAGCAAAAAATCGGTCATAGGCCACCCGCAATTCATCAATGTAGTTCGGGTCCATGTTGCGTTCATACGAACGGTCACGCGCCGCGATCCGACTCATCAAGATGGGGGTATCGGCCCGCAAAAACACCACCAAATCCGGTTGGGGAATATTTTCCGCCAGCGCCTCATACACGCTCTCATAGGTCGCCAGTTCATCATCCGCCAAATTCAATTGGGCAAACAGATGGTCTTTGGCAAAAATGTAATCGCTGACCAATGGGCGAGGCAGTTGATGCAATCGGCGCTGCTGATGATAGCGACTAAGCAGAAAAAAGACCTGCGTCTGAAAGGCATACCGCGCACGGTCTTGATAAAAACGGGCCAAAAATGGATTTTCTTCGAATACCTCAATTTGCAGTTCGGCATTAAGCGCCTGCTGAAGATACCGGGCCAGCGTGGTCTTGCCGACCCCGATGACCCCTTCAATCGCAACATAATAATTCATCGTGGTCTAACCTTTTGCGGAGTTCGAGTTCGGCAAAATGCAAATGTGGGGAAGGCCCAAACTTGCAACAGAGCATATCTAGCGGTTTTCACGCGCCAATGCACTCGCCAATTGGGTGCTAATCAGTTCCAGCATTAGCACATCTTTTGGGTTAATATCTGCCGGCTTTTCTTTGCAGGCAAACACCACCCCAAAACGCAGTGTTGTCCCCACCGGAACCGCGACCCCTGTCCCATAGCGACCTTTAGCAATAAAAGGATGATTAGGCGTATCGGCTTGCGCCACAATTTTGCTTTGCCCATTCTGCGCCACCCATCCCAACAGGCTGTTATTGTACTCAAGCCGATTGGGGGCAAGGCTGGTCACCGACGACGGCCCTTCTTGCGCCGAAAGAGTCAGCATGGGGGGGTCAGTCGGTGTAATGGTATAAAACGCCACATAATCATAGCCCAGTTCCAAAATGGCACTCACCGCCGCCTGTGATTTAGCCGGGCCTTTGGCGCGGGTCAGCGCTTTGGCAAATTGGCGCACCGGTGGCAAAGTATCCGCCCGCAGTGTTTCCAATCGGCGATCTTCAAACAGGCGTTTGATAACCTTGATCAGTTCATCGTTTTTGAACGGCTCAGTGGAGACATCATCTGCCCGCCCCGGCATTCCAAAATCGGCTTCTTCGTCTACGAGGATAATCAGCAGACGGGGATGGCTTTGGCGTAGTTCTTTCACCAGCGTATGCACATCACCCAATCCATTATCCACCACCAAGACATCCGAGCGTTTGGTTTTGTCATCCAACGCCTCATGGATTTTCTCAAAATTGGTCACGATATTGACGGCAAATTTCGGCTCCGTGCTAAGATTTTCACGGTATCGCGCAATAGATTGCAGCCGAATCGCAACTAGCAGGTGGATTTTAGGGGATGTCATAACTTAGATCACACCTCAAACGATAGACGGATAGATGTACCATTATAGCACCTACCCGTCAAAACCGAATTTCCAAATTAAAGCATCGGCAAGTCGCCTCATCCACAAAATAGCGACCCATCTACGTCGGCCTGCGCTCCCTCGCCGCGGGTAGATTTTCGTTTTTTTGCCCACCGGTTGCTCTGTTGCGAAGCCCAAATGTGCAACCCTTATAGGTGAAATCGGCCTCGTAGGGGGATCTGTGACCCATAGGCGTTCGGTTAAGGGGCAATAATTGGGGCATCGCATCGAAATGTCGTAGGGGCAGGTCACCGTGCCCGCCCTGATTTGAAAAATGCGGGACGGCACAGGGCGCTAGGCGATTGAATTGGCATCTCGCAAATCATGAAGGCTTATCCGAACGCCTATGGGGTCTGTGACCCGCCCTGCCTTCAATGCCCAACAGAGCAGCATGATCCCCCTTGCATGGGCAGTCCGTTGGCAGCGCTAGCCTGCGAGTTTACTCGTGGGCGCGAAAAGCTGTCGCCGCGTCGGTGAGGTTCATTTTTAAAGGGTACTTATCGTCTACTTCACGGGCGGAATTGGCCGTTTCAGCGGAATCACAACGCGAATAATTGTCCCTTTGCCTTCCTGACTATCTATCTGCATAAACCCGCGCAGTTGATTGGCCCGTTGCTCCATATTCCGCAAGCCAAAATGTACCTGATTGAGAATCGCCGCCGGATCAAATCCGATGCCGTTGTCACGCACAGTCACATATAAATCTTCATCCTCAACCGCCACCACCACTTCGGCCCGCGAGGCTTTGGCATGTCGCGCCACATTCGCCAGCGCCTCCCGAATAATCTGGGACAACGAGTGCCGTTGCGCGTCCGTCAAAGCTGGCAGTTCCTCTGAGATAGCCAGCGCCACTTCTACTCCCGAAAAATCGCGGAAATGCTCGGCAAGATTGGCGATTTGTTGATGAAACGTGCTGCTTTGCACGTCGGTGGGGCGGCGTAAATCGCGGATATAACCCCGGATGCTCTCAATGATATTGTTGAGATCATGCACAATAGATTGAAAGCGGGTTTCTTCCTCAGCGGTCAAATGCGTTTTGCCCCGCATAATTTCCAGTTTCATCCCTACTGCATAAATTTCTTGGATAACCCCATCGTGCAAATCCATCCCAATGCGATCCCGTTCGCGGTGTAGGGCGACCGTTTGCAACTGCTGATGCAGGCGGGCATTTTCGATGGCAATCGCGGCAAACGTGGCAAAAAACACCACCAGTCGTTCGTCATCTTCATCAAAGGGCTTGCCATCTACCCGATCACACAAATAGAGATTGCCTAGCCGCTGATGATTCCGCCCCTCAATTGGCACCCCCAAAAACGTTTTCATAAACGGATGATTTTCGACGAATCCGCTGGAACGGTCATCGGTGCTCAAATCATCTAGGCGAATCGGGTACTCCGTGTCAAACAGCGCCCCCAATAAGCCTAACCCCTCCGGTTCGTGTTCAATACCGCGTGCCACCGCCGGGTGTAATCCCGACGTAATAAATGCCCGCAGACCACCTTCATCCGAAGGAATGCCCACTGCCGCATATTTTGCCCCTACCAATTCACGCACCACATCAGCAATACTTTGGAGCGTCCGGGGCAGGCTAAGGCCACGTACTACATCGCTGGCAGCTCTGGTCAGCAAATCTATCGTAGTGGGCGAAGAAGATAGATGTTCTGTGGGCATGACGATGACTTCTCCCTAAAAATTGTACACGTTTCGGATTATCATAATGCTACAAAACGTAGTTGTCACTATAATAGGGCAAGTAGTCATCTTCCTTGTGTGCATAAAAGCACTTGAATACAAGTTTTGGAGAGAGCGCAGTGTCTCATTTACGAATCATCATCGCCGACGATCATGCGGTCGTGCGGGCTGGACTCAAGGCTTTGTTAGAAAATGAAGTGGAATTCTCAGTGGTAGCCGAAGCAAACAGTGGCGAGGAAGCCGTCCAACTTGCATTGACTTATGAACCAGACATTGTACTCATGGACATCCGTATGCCGGGGGGTATCTCTGGCATTGAAGCCTGTGAGCAAATTCTGAAGAACAAAGCCAAAATCAAAGTGGTCATGTTAACATCCTATGCCGAAGACGAACTTGTCATGGATGCCATCCGCGCCGGGGCAGTTGGCTATGTCCTGAAGCGGGTTGATAGCAGCAAATTGATTGATGACATCCGCGCCGTTGCCGCCGGGGATGCCGTCATTGATACCGCCGTCACCAAGAGTCTGTTAAATGAAGTTCGGGAAGCGGCCCACATCAAAGAAGCCTCTGCCTTTGCCGAACTCAGCGAACGCGAACTGCATATCCTCGCCCTCATCGCACGCGGCCTGACCAATCGTGAAATCGCCCAAAAGCTCTATCTAGGCGAAGGCACCGTGCGGAATTATGTCGGCAAGATTCTCAGCACCCTGCATGTCGCCAATCGCGCCGAGGCTGCCGTTTTTGCGGTCAAGCATCACATTGAACGTTATGTCCCCGCCGATAGTGATGGAGTCCCACCCGAAGAATAAACCACATGACAAAATCAAACCGCATCAATGTTTCCTCTGGTACGCAATGGGAAAGCATCGTCGGCTATTCACGCGCCGTGCGAATTGGCAATATCATCGAGGTAGCAGGCACAACCGCCGTTGATGAACAGGGTACTGTCATCGGCGGGTCGGATCCCTATGAACAGGCCAAATTCATTTTCACCAAAATCGAAAAAGCCTTAAAAGAGGCTGGGGCAACCATGCAAGATGTGATTCGCGTCCGCATGTTTGTCATCAAGGTGTCGGATTGGGAGGCCATTGGCAAAGCACACGGCGAATTTTTCCGTGATATTCGGCCTGCCTCAACATTAGTGGAGGTGAGTGCCCTAATTGACCCGCGCCTCTTGGTCGAAATCGAGGTCAACGCCGTCCTATCGGAATAATTCAACCCAAACGGTTTTTTGGGTGATGACCTTCTGAAATTTAGACTCGGCGCTCGTTAGTGTTTTTCTAATTTCAGCGCGGCGGATTTATCCCCGCGTCCCTATATCACAAAATTCGACACCTAACGGACAATTATGGCGCTCATTTATATCAAATGACGGCGTTTGACAAACGCATCCCATTTCATCGCCACTATTCACAGCCGTGTTAGCTCATGGGCGTATCAACTGTAAGGCGTGTTTTAGCATCTGCAAATCATTACTCAATAACCCCGCCAAATTTCGACCCGCGTTAATCAAAAACTCCAAACGCTCATCATCAGGCCGTGCATCCGCCGCGCTCCGAATCACCGCCGCCAACAATTCAATGTTGTTCGGCACCCCAGTGGCGCTCAAAATCAGCCTAAAGAAGTCAATTTGCTGCGTAATCACATAAATCTGGTCCGTATTGCACAACATAACCGGATCAAGGCTTAACGGTGGGCGTGGCGGCAAGCTGTTAAACAGCCGGGCATCCTGCACATAGGCGATACTGAGCACATCAATCTCGACCGGTACCAACCGATTAACCCGCTGATCGCGCACCGCCGCCGGGTTCATGTCACTTGCCATAATCAACTGTCGTACCAACGGGTCATCCTGAATTTTAATGGAGGTAATCACCCCGATAATGGTCAAATCGTCGTTGCTGTGCTGGTTATAGCTCTGCACAAACGAGCCAAACGTGGGATACAGCACATCTTGGCTGCGCGTCCCAAACGTAAACCCTTCGGTGCTGGCCCGTAACACATGCCCGATTTCAAATGCTTCCATAGCTCACCTCTTAGCGTTTTCTGCCATTCGACTGCCCAAAGGATTGGCGGCCTGCGCGGGTTTGCAGCTTGCCCGTCAGCTTAGCGGATTCCTGAATTTCATGTTTGTGGCGCAGCAGTTCCGTCCGAATCAATTCGTCCAGCATAGCGCGTTCGGGGGTGCGAATCACCGCCACTTCATCCGCCCGTGTCAGCGCATAGGGATAATTCCCCATCATAAGGCACTGCCCAATAATCAGCGCGTGGACTTCATTGACCGCCTCACGTGATCGTGCCACCCACATCGGCATCTCGACACGGGCTAAATGGGGACTACCGTGCCGTCCCACATTCAAATAAAAATAGATAATCTCGTGGCTTTCCCCAATCAAGTTACGATAATTTTTGTTCTGGGGGCTTTGCTGAATCATCAATGCCGAGCGCTCCCCCGGTTGCAAAATCCGCTTAAACAGCCATTGATCGTCCAGCCCTTCATAATCACCCGGCGTTTGCAGCACCGAGCGCCGCACATCTTCCTCATCGAGCGAAAGCAGATGCAGCAAGGCCACCACAAAACGGCTGGTGGGGCGGTCAATATAGCCAGCAAGGCTGGTGTTATGGCGGTGACGGGTGAACGTCGCGGTATGGGTATCATGCAGATGCACCATTGCGCCGTGATAGTCTTTTTCCAAGATATTTGACTCCGGCACATCGCGCCCCAACCAGAACAACAGCGGCCCATCCGACAGGGCGACAATCGTCTGATTATTATCGCGGTGACTCCATGCCGCATTCGCCAATGCCTGCATCTCACTCACCGAGCGCCGCGCATTCACCGTTGCGTTGGTAATCAACTGGTCATGCGGATCGCGGATATCCGAATCGGCATAATACAAAATGGGTTCGCCGTATTCTTGGGGCAGTTGATCATCGCCATGATAAAACGTAAAGCGCCCAATATTGGTCAAATAATAAAAAGCCGCCCCATGAATATCCGGATAAATTTGCGAGCCATCCACCGCGATAATCGTGGCTTTGTCCGGCGCTTTGGGTAGTTGATAACGGCCTGTCAATAATTCGCCGTCCACCGAAATCGGCGCGGCCCCGCGATACCCCGCATCTTTATCGCGTGCCAGCTGAATGCGCTCATAAATCGCCGCGTTGTCGGTTAGCTGCATAAATTCATCAAACGCCCGCTGACCCCGTTCGCTGATGTCCTCCATCTTATAGGACAGGGCACGGCCCATTTTTTGGACTTGGGGCAACACTTTGGCATATTCGAGTGCCATCTAATCAGCCCTCCCTGCTGGCAACCAGCGCAAACCAACCGCTACTTGCTCATAATCATCAGGATGGCAGCCCAATTTACGCAGGGCGGCATCTTGGATATAGCTGTTTCCGGTCATCAAGAATTTTTCGCGGGCGGCGGCATCGGCAACTAACTCATCCACCAGATAACATTCACCGTTAAAATCGAGACTGCCAATCACAAACGGCATGGCCTCATACATCCGCAGCGCCACAAACCGATACGCCTCTTCGACAGCTTCCCGCACCCGTGCCGCCACTTTGGGGTTTTCCATCGCTGACGCCGTGACCACCATTCCCGCTGGCAGGTGTACCGAAAATCCCTCAAAAATTGAGCGCGTGGCTAACACCTCAAAGCCGAGATGCACCTCATCCACACTCACAATCCCATATTGGCTATAAGTATCGGTCGGGGCGGGATAGCGAACTTTGGTGCGACCGGGTTCGGCTTGACCGGGGGTATAGTGATCTTCATACGGCCCATAGACACCCGCTATTGACCAAAAGGACTCCAACAAACGCGACCATTGGTTATCACGCAGGGTGTCATAGCTCAAATTGAGTTCATAAGTTCCGCCTAACCAAAATTCGCGCGGATCGGCATGGGTTGGAATCTGAATGCGGGTGCTCATCGGGACGCAATTCCTTCCAGACTAAAATAGATTGGCGCTTCGAAGATAGACACTTTTTGTGTGGCATTTCGGGCAGGACGCAGGTGGCTTAACCGATTCCTCAGCTTGGCGTTTTTGAAGCTGCTGTAAACGAGTTTCGGTTTCTTCAATGGCGACTTTTACCGCCGCTTCCCATTTGGGCAGGGAGGTTGGGAAAGTGTCATCGTTCAAAAGGGTGGTTGGCACGGTTAGACCCAATTGCTCGCGGAATCCGCTGAAAAAACGCTGGATTGCTAGGATTTCGGCTTCAAGGAGCGCTTGGGCTTGATCGGGTGTTTGTTTTTCTTGCCGAACGGCCTGCTGCTCGGCTGCGACCATGCGCCGCAGATTTTCCAACTGCTTGAGTTTCCAAGCGTGTAATTCCAATTGAGGGCGCAGATAGAAAGGCAGTTGATTGAGTATCTGTCCACCCTGCATGGTGCGTTGGCAGACAGAACATTTTGGCACGGGTATGGTATGGGCCTCACCAGAAAAATAGCGCATATAGGCCGTCTCGACATCTACCCCGCGTTCCCACTCCGCAACAACATAAACCGCCCGTCGCCCGACTTCCAAATGGTCAGGGCAGATATATTCTTCCCACAACCCATTAATCAAGCCATCGCCATTTTCGCTGAACGGAACAAGGGCTTCGACGCACGCCTCCCAATCACACGCAGCGCAGACAATCTCCCAACGCAAGGTGTCATTCAGCAACGACAGCTACCTCTTGATTTTGGCAATCCGCGCAGAGTCCAAATAATTCTAGCAGATGGCCCTCAATCGAGAATCCAAATTGGCTTTCCAATTGGCGTGTCAAATCACGCAGGGGGCATTCATCAAAATGCACGACCTTGCCGCATTTTTGGCAAATCAGATGGTGGTGATGCCCACCAACCATGACAACATAACGGGCATTGACTCCCCCTTGAAATGCCGGGTGAATCAGGCCAAGCCGCGTGAACAAATCGAGGGTGCGGTAAACGCTCATTCGCCCAATCGAGGCATCCCGTTCAGCGACCCGATCCACCACTTCTGGCGCGGTAAGATGGGTATGCGATTCCAACAGCACCTCCGCCACTAAGCGGCGCGGCGTGGTGTATTTATAACCCGCCTGATGCAAAATCTGCGCGAGTTCGTTTTGTTGAGAGTCAATTTCTTGAGTCATGATAACCCTTGTCAGAATTACATTTCAGTTTTCAGGATAACTCATTTGTGCTATTTACAGCAAGACATAAAAAGCCGCCTTGCCATGCTGTCTTTCGCAAATCATCCAGCACGAATACTCTCATTGTGGCATAATGGGACAAAGAAATAAAGATTTGAGGTGGGTCATGGTAGATCAAATCAAGTCAACCGAAGTAGCAAATACTAAACAAATGACCGTTGCCGAATACCAGATGTTGCCCGAAACAAATCTTCCCATGCAACTGATTGATGGCGAGGTAATTATGGCACCATCTCCTGAAGATCCGCATCAAGATGTATTACAAGCAACGTTTTCTTTGGTAAAGCCGATATTAAAAGGCGGATACACTCGTTTTGCCCCAATGGATGTTTACCTTGATGAAATCAACGCCGTACAGCCTGATCTATTTTGGGTCAGCCCAGAAAATGACCACTGTAGATTGGTAGAAGGCTATTGGTATGGGGCGCCTGACTTTATCATTGAGGTGCTGTCCCCTAGTACGGCACGCTTGGATCGTGGCAAAAAATTCAAATTGTACGAAAAATACGGGGTGCGCGAATATTGGATGGTAGACCCAGCCGCCCAATTTATTGAAGTGTGGCAGCTTATTGAACAAAAGTTTGTTCAACTTGGCGTCTTTGGGCCAGATGAGCATTTCCAATCGGCGGTATTGGGTCAACAAATTGAACTTAAGGCGATTTTCAGTTAGCCATCAGATCCTAAATGACCAACTACCAGAAGAATACCACCCCAGTGAGGAGTACATGATCAAGCAACTACGATGGATTGAGGCTTGGATCGAATCAAACGATTATCAATATGTACTGTTGCTGAGGCATTTTGAGGATGGTAGCTATGAGCTTATGGATCCACAGGAGAAACATGTCATAGTAGAAGTTTTCCAATCTTATGATGAGGCTATTGATTGGCTTGTTAGTGATGAATACTGGCGAATTGGAAAGTATTCCTTCGAAGATTAATAAATGGTGGTTTTGATTGTCTCCAAACACATGCAACCGAGGGGTCATCAATATGAAAATGACAAGCGAAAACGAGGCTTTCTCTATGTTTTCACGAGATTTATCCATCAAATCCAAATGACCGACCATTAGCCCCTGCTCGGTAATTTCACCTCTTTTTGACCGGGTGCGCCGGGGAACAGTTTTTCTTCTAGCTGCGGCACATACTTCCGCACCATCTCACTCGAAAGCCCATTCGCCAAAGAAATCTCGCGGAAAAATTCACCACTTTGGCGGATGGTACGTTCTTGGGTTTCGAAGTTGGTGGCATACAGACCAAAGCGAAATTGGGGATTATAGCCCGCCGTCCATTCAAAATTATCCAGCAGCGTCCAATAATAAATGCCGCGAACGGGCACATTAAAATTGACGGCTTGCCAGATGCTGTGAACCGCCCGTGCGATATACCAGGGGCGGACACTATCGCCTTCATCCGGCGTACCCGTCTCCGTGATATAAATCGGCTTCCGCATCATGTTCCAAATATAGTTGATGCGCTCGAAAGTCCCCTGTGGATAAATCTCACCCCACATCGGCGGCGAAGGCGGTGATTCATCATCTGGCACCTGTTTGAGGAAAAATGTTTTGGGGCTAAGGGGCGCAAATCCACCCCGATATCGCTGATAGAAATTCAGACCCGCGTAATCGTAAGTACCCGCCAAATTCGGAATGACCACAGATTTTCGCAGAGGCAGCCGCAATTCCCCCGTCACCATAGCCTCCAAAAATGCCCGATGGAAAACACTTTCCACCAGCTTAATCGGCATTCCATTGATGGGTTTGGGTGGCAGGGGGTCAATTTTTAGCAGATGTTTGGCAACACCCACCAGCGCATTCGGGTAGCGCGATTTAATGACCTCATACGCTCCAGCATGGGCACGCAGCAGCAATTCAGCACAGCGATACATCTTATAGGGATTGCGTTTGCCGGGGTAGAACATCGCCACCAGATAGGCTTGCACCGCGTAAACCATCGGCTCATTGAAGGTACACCAGAAATCATTTAAATCGCCGAGGGCATCTACGACAATTTCGGTAAATTTGATGAAACGGTCAACGGTAGAATTCGCCAGCCAGCCGCCTTCATTTTCCAGCCACATCGGGTTGGTGAAATGATGCAGTGTGACCATTGGGCGCATCCCACGTTTTTGCAGCCCTTCCAGCATATCGCGGTATTTTTGCAGGGCCGATTCGTCAATCTTGTCCGGTTCAGGCTGAATCCGACTCCATTCCACCGACAGACGATGGGTGTTATGGCCCAGATACTGCATCCGGTCAAAATCTTCGACCCAGCGCCCATCCCACCATTCGCAGGCCCGCCCGTTTTTTTGCTTTTTAAAGACCGCGCCCGTTTCCATATTTTCCCAATGCGACCAGCTGTTGTTCATGTTGCCCTCAACATGATGGGCGGCGGTGGCTGTGCCCCATAGGAAGCCTTCGGGAAATCGGTAGATGCCGTCTGCCATGAAAACCCCGTTTATTAGTTAGTCTCTCTAAAATAGATTTCGTAAGAAATGACCGCGCCACTCTCACACCCATCAGTACGTGCGACCAATCGTTCGGTTGTTGCACCATAATCAGGTAGGTTGACAGTATAGGTAACACCGGGTTCCATCTTGAAATCGGCATAACCCAGCCCATAAGGTGGCTCTGGTTTCAACCCAGTGTAAAAAACTTGGCTTTGTTGCCCACCCGCGCCAGCCCAACGGACTTCAATCGCTATACCGGGAATTTCGAGGGCGGTTTCTTCCTGCACCCTAATCAGAATCATACCGGGGTTTTCGGCATTACAAAATTGACGCTGCGAAACCACCTGCATCCGACCAGCAATATTGGGTTGAGTAGCATCTGGGCCAACTGGAATTGTCTCTTGGACAATAGCTGATTCAGGTGTCGCAGTCTTGGTTGCAATGGGGGGCGTCGTAGGCGTCGGGGTTGGAACACTCACCTGTGGTGTCGGGGTTGGGGTATTGGAAACGCTAAAAACCGCTATATCACAGTTGGCCTGTACATCTGGTTGGCCCTGAAAGATGGCAATCAAATTGCGGATGGCCTGAATATCCGCGCTGGTTTGGATACGGCCCTGCCGCGTCAGGGTGCAAACGGTGTCGGCGGCAACCTGAAAAGGATCACTCCCCGGTTCGACCTGTGCCAACAAATTATAAGCACGGTCTAAATCTCCCATACGGGCATAATCGAGGCCCACAGCAACGACATAATTGATTTGATCTTCTTCGCGGAGCTTGTCAGGGCCAGTGTTGCGCTCAATAACGGGGTCAACTTGCCACGCATAAAACAGTCCTGCCCCTAAGCCAATCGCCAAGCCGATGATGCCAATCACCACAAAAACCGCTGTATGCGATTTGCGGCGCACCCCCGGCTCATAAATCAAATCTTCGCCAGCGTCCGGTTGCTCAGTTTTGAGATTGGGTTTGATTTCAGACATGCACTTTCCGCATCTGGGGATATTTAGGAACGGAAACTTTCCATAATAGGTGTTAAGCGACCAAAACCTTCTGCCAACGCCACTAAATCCCGAATCAGCGCCGGGTCAGCCCCTTGACTGATATAACGTTCGGTCAGCACTTGTACCCATTCCGGGATATTGTCAATTTGATAACTGCGTCCATCATCACACTCTGGGACACCCACTGCCCGTAAGGGTTGCAGGCGATCAAGCGCTTTATTTAAATCACCATCTTCACGATAGCCACGCGCTACCATCAGGGTATATTCTTCCTGATAGCTATCGGAAAGCTGGCACATATAGCTGTTGCGATATTCTACCGGATATTGCACCCAACCAATATAGACACCCAGCCCAATACCCAAGGCAATGGTCACCAATCCAGTGAACAGGTAATTTCGCATCTGTCGGCTACCTAGTCCTTTGGCCCGATTACGGAATCTAAATAAGCGACATCTTCACGGCGCGAAATCATAATATCACGTTTGATGGTTTTCGTCGTCCAATGCAATCCCAACAACTCGCTGGCGTGAACGAACATTTGGCGTATATCTTCCGACATATTGGTGAATTGGTACTTAGGATAGTCTTTACCCTTTACGATGCTGCTGAAACGAGAGCCATCACTATGATATAGGCCTCTAAAAAACTCAAGAGGGTATTTGTCTACAATAGTTTGCTGCCAAGCCATAAGGACAATCTGACGATTATGCTTTCTTCCATTACCATGCTGAGGGAATAAATCTATTAAATCGTTAGAGTGACATTGTACGGCTACATAATTGCCTTTTTGGGAGAGAATGCCAATTTTATTCTCAGGCAAAATAGTTTGCATAGCTTGGGCGCAGCCATTGATGATATTGGGATAACGGCTATCTAAGAAAACCCTCAACTTGTATGTTTTGGGTATTTTCGAGACTGTACCATCACCTAAATATAACCCCAAGAGGTATACATATTCTTTTTGAACGTGAGGGCGGGTTGCATCCTGAACATAAAACGAAACATTTGAAAGTCGTTCTTGATAATAATGTTCTTCAAGGCTAGCCACATCTGCAAACCGTTTAATACAATCACTCACAGTCCCTCTAGGGATGTTGGTCTCGTTCGCAATTTGAAGTTTGTTGTATCCTTCTGACCATAATTCAAGTACACGCTTTTTTTCTTCAAGAGTTCGGGTCATAATACACCATAGCTTTGAGAACTGAGGAGACTAGATCTATTATGCCGTGTGAAGGGAAAAAAATAAAAGTCAGGTTTTTGATTCACCTGACTTTCATTGTGCCGGAGGTGGGAGTCGAACCCACATGGGTTTCCCCGAACGAGTTTGAGTCGTTTGCGTCTGCCATTTCGCCACTCCGGCGCTTGTACAAGCCATAATAAGCATTTTAGCAAAAATTGTCAATGACTAATTTTCCGAACGATGAAAGAATATTGATTGCCACTGCCCAAAAAGGCAATCTTGATGCCTTTAACGGCCTAGTGGTGATGTACCAAGACATGGCGTTCAGTGTCGCCTACCGCATTTTGCAGGATGATGGCATGGCGGCAGACGTTACCCAGAACGCTCTGATTGCCGCCTACCGCAAAATTGACCAATTCCGGGGCGATAATTTCAAATCGTGGTTGATGCGGATTGTCACCAACGCCTGTTATGACGAACTGCGCCTGAAAAAACGACACCCTACCGCCTCCCTTGACGACATAGAAGGCGAAGGTGACGGTCTCTATTTTGATGCCGAAGACGATGCCCCACTTATGGCAACCATTGAAGGGCCAGAACGAGTAGTTGAGCGTGGCGAATTACAGGCGGTCATTGAAAACTGTCTGCAACAACTAAGTGCCTCCTATCGCGTTATCGTCGTGTTAGCAGATGTTGAAGGCTATAGCTATGAGGAAGCGGCGAACATCAGCGGTATTTCATTAGGAACAGTCAAGTCTCGCCTCAGTCGTGCCCGCTCGAATTTACGCGATTGTTTGCGGAAAAAATCGGAACTTTTACCAGATCAATATCGTCAGGATAATAGCTGATTGAAAGATTGTGTGGGGAAAATGTCAGTTTTGCGTCAGGTAACCACCCCGCACTGGAGTATTTAGATGTCGGTAAATCGTCTATCACCGGAAGATATGATGGCGCTGTCAGCCTATCTCGACGGCGCTCTCGACCCACCAGAGCGTTCTTCCCTCGAACGTCGTCTGGTAACCGAGCCACTGCTGCGCGCCGAACTAGAAAGCCTGCGCGACACAGTGAACTTGGTTAAATCACTGCCTCGTCTAAAAGCCCCGCGTGATTTTTCCCTCACGCCTGCGATGCTTGCCCAAATGGGCGGGGGTGGCAGTGTTTCGCATAACCCAAAAATCGTCCGCCTAGCCACGTTTAATCGTTGGCAGATGGCAAGCGTGGCAACTTTGGCGGCTTCAGTCTTATTGGTATTTATCGGCCTATTTGCGGGATTTGATGATACTACAAGCCGAACCACTGGCTCTAATGAAGCCCATCTATCAGAACCGAGTTCAGCAGATCAAGCCATAGATGATGGCATAATGAAAGCCACCGTCACTTCATCAAACCTGCCCGGCGCGGTAAGTAATGAGACTACAGCGGCATCATCCAGCGCCTCTGAAGTCAATGGTATCATGGGTACGCCGCAACCGATTGATGCACAAGCAGTTGGCGGTGATGCTGAGGAAGGCTCTGCGCCCGTACCACCAAGCCAACCGACCGCAGCTTTGCGGGCAAGTGAAGATAACCAAGATGAAGCAGGGGGTGAAGCCGCAATGGAAACCCAAGAGGCGCAGTCACCTGTGAACCCACCTGCGGCAGGTATGCCCGAAGCGGGAGGGGAAGCAGGAAATAATCCAACAGCCGATACGATGGGTTACGCAGCGGCGCCCTCCTCAACACCATTGCCTAGCCCTGCACCAACCAATCTCCCTCCAACTAAGGTTGCTGAGGAAGCAAGGGAAGACGACACCGCCGCGCCATCTGACGAACCTGTTGTGGAACAAGAAACGGCAGCAGAGGCATTCGAGATCACACCTCTCTTGGTGATTGGCGTATTTGGAGTAATCGCTTCAATACTGGCTCTGGCCTATACATGGCGTAAACGTTAATCGAGGCGAGATGGGTACAGGTATCAATTTCTGTATTCGCTGTGGACAGCCACTTCACGATCGTGAAGCGTTTGGAAAAATACGTCGTACCTGTTCGGGGTGTGGTTATATTCATTTTCTCGATCCCAAAGTCGCGGCGATTGCGTTTATCGTGGACGCGCACCGTGTTTTGTTAGTCAAACGCGCCGAAAACCCCGAAAAAGGCAAATGGTCACTGCCGGGTGGATTTGTAGATGCTGGCGAAGACCCCCGCAAGGCTGCTATCCGTGAGGCCCATGAAGAAACGGGTTTACAGGTTGAGATTACCCGCCTGCTCGATGTGTTCTATTATCCATCTCCCAATGGCAGCCCAACCCCGATTGTGATTGCGTTTGAAGCCCAAATGGTTAGTGGGGTACTTTGTGCGGCGGACGATGCGGAAGAAGTGGCATGGTTCGCAGCCGACCAATTGCCTGAACTCGCCTTCACCAGCACCCATGCCCTTATCAATCGTTGGCGCACTAGCCTATCTTGCGAATAAGCGTCAACCAGCGCGAATTGAGTTCCCAGCGCCAAAGCCAACGCATCAACAATGGGAAATGGCGCTCGGCAAAAATCCCTAACTGCACCATGCGTCCGCCAAAAATCATCTCACGTTTGCCCTGAACCAAGCCCTCAGCGATTTTCTCGGCGATGACTTCCGGGTCTTCTACGCGATACCACCAATAAGAGGAAACGGCCTCCTCAACTTCCGGCGGCAGCATTTCGGTGCGTGTCCATCCCGGCTGAATGAGCAATACCCGTACCCCTGACCCGATCAATTCCCGTGAAAGGGCATCCGAAAAGCCCGATAGACCAAATTTGCTGGCAACGTAGGCGGCAAAACCGGGTGTCGGCGCACGGCCAAAACCCGACCCTACATTGATAATATAACCCTCGCGTTGGGCCAACATCGTCGGTAGGGCCAGATGGGTCAGCTGGACTGCCGCCATTAAATTGACGCCCAAAATCTCATCAATCTTTTCGGGGGTAAATTCGTGAAATAGACCGCCACCCGTAATACCTGCGTTGTTAATCAAGATGTCTATCCGACCAAAGGCATCTTTGGTTTTCTGGATTACTTGCTGCTGAACCGCTGGGTCAGAAATATCACCAGCGATAGCCAAGACGGCTTCGGCATAAGGCTCAATTTCGCGGTGGACGACCTCTAATTTTTCGGCACGGCGGGCCACCAAAACGACCCTCGCCCCGCGTCGGGCAAAGGTCATGGCGAGGCCGCGTCCAATACCGGACGATGCCCCGGTAACAATGACTACCTTATCACCCAACACCAATGCCGAATGTTCGGGAGCAAAATAGCGCCAGAACCAATAAATTGTGCCGCCCAAAAATCCACCAAAAAACATGCGCCGCATCATGTTCATGCCGCACTTCCTTTCACGGGGCCGAGTTTACGGGCAATCCCGATTTGATTGACCCCGAACGTCAGCGGTGTCCATGTGGTGCGGGTCATGACTTGAAATAACGCTGGCCCACCAAACAGGGCAAACTGAATTTTGGCAGGGATATAAGGCAGATAGGGCACATCCCACAAGCCATCCCCAAAATGACGCAGCATTTTAAAATTCGCGGTCTCACACCATGCCTGCCATTGTCTTGGGGATTGTACATTGATATGGGTTGGGTCTTTGCCAATCGCGTCGGTTTTGGCATCTTTAAAACGGCGCAGGCTGTAACCGGGATTCGGCGTGGCAAACAACCACACGCCGCCATCCTTCAAAATGCGATTGACTTGGCGGATGGTGTCGGCTGGGTCGGGCAGATGTTCAACCAGATGCAGGCCCACCACCACTGAAAATTCACCATCCCCGAAGGCACTGAGGTCGTCGGCACTCATCATCAGGGCCGTCGCTTTGGCAGCGTTTTTGCGGGTCTGTTCGATGCTATAGGCGGCTAAATCAATACCCACGCATTCAAAGTCGTCTTGCAGCAGGCCGATGAGATGCCCCAAGCCACAGCCGAGTTCGAGCAATTTGCCACCACCGGATGGGGCATAACGTCGCACCAACGCCGCATAGTAGCGCCGCGCAAACCAATACATGCTGTATTTACCGAGCGGGCGGTCAGCGTAGTTGTAGCTTTCAAAATACTCCTGACCATATTCCTCTAGGACGCTTTCCGGCACACCTTCCACCGGCGCGATTTTGTCATCTGACATTTTTTGTGTCATTCATTTGCCTTTGGTTGATGATTTATTCAAGCCAATAGACTTGAATATCCTCAAAAATACTTTTTACATCTTCCAAATTAGGATAATAATCATCGTATGCCTTTGCTAATGATGTGCTTCTATAAAATTCTCTACCGTCTTCTGGGTCACAAACTACCGTAGGATCAACATTTGTATATAAAACAAGATAACCGTTACCTTCTTCCATCCGTACAATCTTGATATACCATCCAATCTCATAACTATCTTCACCAGCAACAACCTGACCCCATGTATTAAGTTTCATCATAGGAAAATACACTCCATATTGAACTACAACTCAAAAATCAAATCATTGCCCGCGTAAAAACCTTCACCCTGTACATGAAACAGGCCATCGCCCAAATTGGCGATAATTTCCAGTACGATGGGCAGCACGTCGGCATTGAACTCTTGCACACTATCCGGTACACCAATCGCCACCAATGCCTGTGTTTGCACCAAAACCGACAGCACCGTATCACGTTCAGGGCCACCGCGCTCGGTGACGGCCTCGATAAATTGGGCGATTTCGCGTTGGGTGGTCGCTTGGGTGGAGTCAGTCAAATCTACCGTCAATGGGCCACGATCTGGATGGTAGAAAATATCGAGTTGATTGGTTCCCGCCGGGTGTACCTCAAATTCCGCTTGTATCATCTGGGCCTGCACGGGAACAAGACTGCCGAGTGGAGAAGTGGTGAAGTATCGAATTGTGTACCCCATAATTTACCTTTCTCCTGTGTACTATACTGGGATTCTCACATTAAACCCTAGTCAGAATGTACCAATGAAAAATGCCCCATCCAAACCGGATGGAGCATTTATTTTACCAAACTTCAGAGGTTACCTGATGGGTCTAGGCAGGTGATGGAGCAGCCCCCATCTTGGGCGGCATTTCGGTGCCACGTTCAGGCGTCGAAACACTGCGCGGTGCATTGGCAATCGCCGAGGGTGTCGGAGCGATGGTGGGACGTTCACCCATGAGTTCAAACAGCTCTTCTTGATTGAGCGATTCCACTTCCAGCAGCCGATTTGCCACCAAATCGAGTTTGGCACGATTTTCGCGCAGGACGTGCATCGCCAATTGGAACTGCTCGGTGACAATTTTGTAAACTTCTTCGTCAATCGTCTGCGCCACTGATTCGCCATAATCGCGTTGTTCGCTGATTTCGCGTCCGAGGAACACCAATTCTTCGCGCTGACCAAAGACACGTGGGCCAAGTTTGTCGCTCATGCCCCAACGGGTAATCATGGTGCGGGCAATCTTGGTGACCCGTTCAAGGTCGTTGGATGCGCCGTTGGTAATTTCCGCAAAGGCCAGTTCTTCAGCGGCACGCCCACCCATCAAACCCGCAATCATATGCAGATATTCAATGCGGCTGCCAAGGTTAGAATCATCGTCGGGCATACTCCATGTCACGCCACCCGCCATGCCGCGAGCCACAATCGTGACTTTACGCAGGGGGTCGCATTTGGGCAGCATGTGCATAACGACGGCATGACCCGCTTCATGAAACGCCACAATCTGCTTTTCACGTTCAGTGATGAGACGGCTCTTGCGTTCCGGGCCGAGGATGACACGTTCGGTGGCTTCTTCAAAATCGCGCATCCCGATAGATTTCTTGTTCTTACGGGCCGCCAAAATCGCCGCTTCGTTGACCAGATTGGCAATATCCGCACCGACAAAGCCGGGGGTAGATTTGGCAATCGTCGTAATGTCCACATCCGCCGCCAATGGCTTGCCGCGTGTATGTACCTTGAGAATCGCTTCACGTCCACGCATATCGGGACGATCCAGCACAACTCGGCGGTCAAAACGACCGGGGCGCATCAAAGCGGGGTCAAGAATGTCAGGGCGGTTGGTCGCGGCGACAATGATGATGTTGGTGTCGGTATCAAACCCGTCCATTTCGACCAGAATTTGATTGAGAGTTTGTTCACGTTCGTCGTGACTGCCACCCAGACCAGCCCCACGCTGACGGCCTACCGCGTCAATTTCGTCAATGAAGATGATGCACGGGCTGTGGCGTTTGGCCTGATCAAACAGGTCGCGCACACGGCTGGCACCCACACCGACGAACATTTCCACAAATTCTGAACCGGAGATGCCGAAGAATGGCACACCCGCTTCACCCGCAACGGCCTTCGCTAAGAGCGTCTTACCCGTACCGGGGCTACCAATCAGCAGCACGCCTTTGGGAATACGAGCACCCAATTGGATGAATTTTTCGGGTTCTTTAAGGAATTCAACGACTTCCTTGAGTTCCTCTTTGGCCTCATCTTCACCCGCCACATCATCAAAGGTGACATTGGATTGGTCGCCTGTGAACATACGGGCACGGCTACGGCCAAACTGCATGGCCTGATTATTGCTGCCCTGCGCTTGACGTACCATCAAATACAGGAAACCCGCAATCAGGATGAGGGGCAACAGGCCGGTCAACAATGTCAACCAAGGGCCAAGACCGCTGCCTTCTTTGTATTCAAAATTAACCGCCTGCACTTTATCAGGATCAGCGCCATGCGATTCTAACAACTGCGGAAGATTCTCGACGTTGGCGTCCACCCGCGATTCTTTCACCGTGTCGTCTTCATAGGTGATCTTCAGCTTGGTTTCCGAACGTTCAATTGAGTCAATGCTGGTTCGTTCAGTGGGATTGTTGATGTCATTGACCAATTCAGTCAACGTGATTTCATTGCGGCGATTACTGTTGTTGCTCACCCCAATCACGATCGCTAAGATCATCCCAATCACTAACATCCAGACAATGTAATTCCGATAACGAGGGTTTTTCACCGCAACTTTCCTCCAAATTTCATCCCAACAGCAGAAGCGATTCTATAGACATACAGTAGGGGACTATAAATCGTTCAAATCAAGCGGCTACCCAGTTGGAGATGAGTTGATGTGCTTACGTTACATGATTATACGTCATGAGGGTCTCAAACTCCACAGTCCCTCTATGATTTCTAAGCAAATTCTGACGTTCGGGGTGTTAGCCAAAATAGGCTTCCCAGACAAAAATCCACAAAATGACCACCCCGGTCATCGCAATAAGGGCCACAAATGCCAGCAACAGCGTCACCACATCCAACGACTGTGGTTGGGGTGAACGGTAGCCGGGACTACGCATGATTTCAGGGGCAGGAATGGCTTGATAGTAGCCACTGTCGGGCGCAGGCGCGGGCCAACCATTCGCGTCGGTTGGGAATTGGGAAAGGCCCTGTTGATACGGTGAGGCTACAGTAGGATATGTACCACCGGGGGGTGGAGCATACGGGGCAACGGGTTGGGGATAGGGAGTCACTGGCTGCGGCATTTGGGGTGGCTCATTCGTCACCGGATTTGCCATTTGTATAGGCGGCATCCCGGACGTTTCTTCGCGGCCCTGTTCCTTATAAGCAATCAAAATACGCCCCAATTGATCGGCGGTGCGATAACGGGCAGACGGTTCTTTCGCCAGCACTTTTTGGATGATATGGTCAAGCGAGGTGGGAACTTGGGGATTCAGTTCCGAAATGCGCGGCGGCGTATCTCGAATATGGGCCATTGCAAGGGCTTGTTGGTCAGCGCCGATGAATGGGAGACGGCCTGTGAGCATTTCAAAGATCACCACTCCTATCGAATAAACATCCGAGGCGGGGGTGGGATATTCCCCCTGTGCTTGTTCCGGTGAGAAATAATGCGGACTGCCCCATACGATTTTCTGGCGTTCGGGCGGGTTGGTGGCTGCCAATGCCTGCGCGATACCAAAGTCGGTTACTTTGATTTTGTCGCTGTCGAGAATCAGAATATTTTGCGGCTTCACATCGGCATGAACAAGGCCAGCGCGATGAGCATAACCCACCCCGGCACAAATCTGGATAGCGAGGTTAAGGGCGCGTTCAATTGGCAGTGGGGCGTTTGCGCGTATGAGCTTTTTGAGGTCTTGCCCATCCAAAAATTCCATGACGATATAATGGGTGTTGCCTTCCTGCCCCACATCATGCACCGTCACAATGTTGGGGTGCGTCAAATTGGCAACATTACGGGCTTCTTGGCGGAAACGTACCAAAAAGGATTGGTCATTGGTTAGGGAGGGTCGCAGAATTTTGACAGCGACGGTTCGGCCTAAAGCGAGGTCGGTAGCTTTATAAATGACCGCCATCCCACCAGAACCATGCTGCTGGACGAGACGGTAGCGACCATTGAGCAGTCTTTCTTGTTCCATCTTGCCTTTACCCTACCGAATTAGCCTGCTTCAGTACGTTTTCACGGCGCAGATATTGTTCCAATAACGCCATCAAATTCCCAATATGTAGTTCTTGAACCCCGCCATTAAGCGGAATCCGGCTTTTACCACATTGTTCAACATCCAGTGCTTTAAGATAAGCCTCCGGATTTGATCGGGACAGGGCTATTTTGACATGTTTTTGAATACATTCCATATATTCTAGGTCAGATTCAATTTTGCGTTCAACTTCGCCGCGCAAAATGACCTCACCATGTCCTTGAATGACGTTTTCATAGCCGCCATTCCGCAGTCCTTTTAAGGATTCGATGAAAATATCAAAATCACCATCAACAAAATAGGGAATCGGCATCAAGGTATCGCCAGCAAACAATACCCGGTCTTCTTTGATATGCACCACAATCGAATCCATACTGTGACCGGGGGAATGGGTCATCTGCAATGTTTTACCCCCAAGCCGTAATTCCATCATACCACTTTCGAAAGTGAGTTGGGGCAGGCGGATATCCACTTCCGAAAAAGTGCGCGGATTCTGTTGTTGGGTCTGCGAGAGACTTTCGCGCCCTTTGGTCAGCAGCAGTTCATGGCATTGGGCGTGGCTAATGACAACGGCGTTTTCAAAAAAGCAGGTTCCAAAGGTGTGATCGGCATGATAGTGGGTATTGATGACATAACGAACCGTCGTATTTAGGCGGTTCTCGATAAAGTGGCGAATGGACTTCGCTTCTTCTGGAAATACCAGTGCATCAATCAGGATTGCACCCGCTGGGGTGATGACCGCCCCCGCTGTGACCTGTGCATACAGTTCGCTGGTAAATACATAGATGTCGTCCGCTACTCGTTCGCGTCGCATCAATCTCTCTTTAATTAAACCGGAAAGTCGCAGCTATAGGTGGTTGGTACATCAATCGTAGTATAGCTGTTCACAGAATGTGAATCAAGCGGAGAAAAACAAACCCATTCCCTCTTGAGGGCCTCGGCTATCGTATGCAAAAATGGCGAAAGACCATTACTAAGCGCCGGAATAGTGAGGGCGCTTATGAACTGGTATCGCCAAATTCGATATATTTTTTCCACGCATCTGGCCCATTGCCTACTTCAATCACCAGATAGTTGGTACGTGGTCGGCGTGGTTCCCACATCAGCTTCATACCTGCTTCACCGGGTAACCGATCACCTTTGCGATGATTACAGACATAACACGCACAAGCCGTGTTTGTCCATACATCCTTACCACCCCGCGATTTGGGTAGGATGTGATCCACCGTCATATCACTCTTGGACAGAATCTTGCTCTGCAATATCTCACCGGGCACAATGCCGCAGTAAATGCAGATATAGTTGTCACGCACTAAAACCCCTTTACGGCTCCACTGAGCTTGTCGGCGTGGCACATTGATGTAAGTCCGCAAAGCGATGACCGATGGGATTTGGAATTGACTGCGAACAGTTTTGAGAAAACGACCAGTTTCCTCGACTACTACCGCTTTTCCGGAAATCAGCAGGTTGATGGCTCGCGGTATGCTGATCACCGAGAGAGGTTCCCATGAGCTTCCATTCAGAAGCAATACCCGCCCTTGCAAAGTCAGACAACTCCTATCTTCGCACTAGACAAACTTTCGATATGTTGTTCTAAAGAAAATTATAACCCGATTTGAAGCGATTGTACCACTTTGTACAATTAGATTATTTTAACCTGTGCCATACAATTTTCGGACAATTTTGAACTACAGTGACCTATTGTAATGGCTAAAAACCTTTCTTTGGGTTACAATAGACTTTATAATCTATTATCACAGGATAATGCCTGTTGACGAGTGATGTCAAGTGTCCTATAATATCAAGATAGTCGGAGGTATAAGAGTGACACTATCGGTTATCAAACCAACGCAAAGTAGTAAAAATAAGTCTGGCATCCAGCCCAACGCAGTTTATTCTCGTAAAGAGGCTGCCGACGCGCTTGGGGTCAGTCTAAGTACGCTCAAGAAGTTGATTGATCAGGGATACCTCCAAGTGTCACAGCCGCCGGGAATGCGCCGGGTCTTTATCAAAGGTAGCAGTATCCTGCAAATGCTTGACCAGACTGTGGTAAACGTTGTAAACTCTTAGGAGCAGTCGCATCAAGCGATCTATCCTATAAAATCTATCGTCCAGTTCTATAGTTGGGGTATCCAAAGGCGAACCCCATTCAGGAGAAGCAGATGTATTGCCATTTTAGTAACCGAGTCATGAGTGCCGCTTTGCGGAAGGCCGCTATCACCAGCGATATGCTGCGTGCTGCGACCATCGTCCGCAGCGAACGGCAACTCGGACTGGGTGGAGTGCGTGTGCTGCCTGCCGCCATGTTTGGTGGTCAGAACGCCGCACTGAATGGCAAGGCCTCCCTCGCTGGCGATCATAGCCAGAACCTGAACGGAACGATTATCGTGTCCGATGCGCCTTGGACGAAGATACTGCCCAGTTTGTTGGATGCCGAGGGTGGAAACCCGATGGGTATCAGCCTACTACAAGATAGGCCACAAACCAGCAAGAGCGTAGATGCAATTTTAACAACGGAATACAGCGGTTCTGATTCACTGTGGACTCTGAGTCCCTCTGCAAATGTGGAGGACACTTCGAGGCGGCCTAGGAAGATACCTATCTAACCTAGCCAACCCGAAACTTCGCCAAGCAACCCAATACCGGGGTGGGGGGGGGGGGG